>JBNMGO010000033.1:0-8672 GCA_050872285.1 Anaerotignum sp. | reverse complement strand
GTATTAAGCGGGATTGTGTTTGCACTGTTCGGGATTTTCGGCAGCCGCCTGTTTCTCCGCGCACAGACCCCCGACCTTGAGATTGTGGGGCTGGGGACACAGTATCTGCGTATCTGCTGTCTGCTTTCCACGGCAATGTTTTTGCAGTTTGGGTTTGAACGTATTTTGCAGGCAACAGGCAGAACCATTTTTACCATGCTGACACAGGGGCTTGGCGCAATCGTGAACATCATTCTGGACCCGATTCTGATTTTCGGGCTGTTCGGCGCACCGAAGCTTGGCGTAAGCGGTGCGGCTGTGGCGACCGTTTTCGGGCAGATTTGTGCGGCAAGTCTGGCCTGCTTCTTCAATAAAAAGAAAAATGATGATATCGTCATCAATCCGAAGAAATACCATTTGCAGGCACACGCAGTTAAGAGCATTTATGCCATCGGCGTTCCCTCCATCTGCATGGCATCCATCGGCTCTATCATGACCTTCGGCATGAATAAGATTTTGATTGGCTTCACCTCAACCGCAGCAGCCGTATTCGGCGTATACTTCAAGCTGCAAAGCTTTATCTTCATGCCTGTATTCGGTCTGAACAACGGCATGGTGCCAATCATCGGCTTCAACTACGGCGCAAGAAAGCCCGACCGTCTGATGAAAACCATGCGCCTTGCGGTGACCTATGCCGTTTCCATTATGATTATCGGCATGATTCTTTTCTGGGCCTTCACAAAGCAGCTTCTGGGCATCTTCAACGCATCCGAGCAGATGCTTGCCATCGGCATTCCTGCACTGCGCATCATCAGCCTTTCCTTCCTTCTGGCAGGCTTTGATATTATTATTATCTCTGTTATGCAGGCCTTGGGGCATGGTGTCATCAGTTTGATTATCTCCATTCTGCGTCAGCTTGCGGTGCTGCTGCCTGCGGCATTTATTTTCTCCCGCATCTGGGGGCTGAATGCGACATGGATTGCCTTCCCTCTGGCGGAATGTGCCGCGCTGACGGTTACGATTCTGTTCTGGCGGAGAGTGCATCGGACGGAAATTCAGCCGCTATTTGACGCGAAGCATTAAAGCGTTAAAGCTTTAAGTCGAAATCAGGATTTCGACTTGGTTAGACAGAAGAATAAACAGACGAGTTCCGTCAGCATAACTGCTTAGAAACTCGCTGTTTTCCTCGAGTGGGCAAAGCCCCCTCTGCGGATTCTACTCAGGGAACGCTTCGTTCCCCGACCCCTTCCGCTACTCGACGAACATTTTAGTTACAAAAAGCCCTATGCTTACGCATAGGGCTTTCTTATATGCTCTCGACTTAAGCGAAGCGCTTTTAATCTTCGGGGCTGATCATGAGGGCGAAATCCAGCCATTCCGCAACGAGGGAATACAGCTTATCCTCATCCCCCAGTGCATCCATGGTTTCCTCATCACTGCTTTCAAAGGTCAGCATGTGTCTGCCGTAGGCATCGTAAAACTCCGCCTGCCAATCCTCCTTCACGCGCTGATATTTCTTGAGATAATACACAACCTCTTCCGTATTATTATATCTATATTTATCGTGCCGCATTATTTTTCCTCCTTTTCGGGAACTCTGTTCCAAAGCTTATCTCCATCATACCAGAAAAACGCCAGAAAAAAAAGACCTGTATGCTTTTGCCATCCCCCTGCCATACTCAGTATAAAGAAAATTTTACTTGCTTTTCGGGAGTGGATATGCTAAAATTTTTCTCAAATAAAGGGGAGTAGCTTACGGGAAACCGTTGCCGACACTCGTCATCACGGTCATTTCAGAAATGAAATCCCGGGTGTCGTCCGACAGAACGACTTTCGTCATCTGAGAAGCAAGACTTTTATTGCACTTTTTTGATTGGTGCAATAGGGGTCTTTTTTATTTTTCCAAAAAAGCCGCCTGCACCGGAAAACGGAAAGGAGAATGGATATGAAACAGCCTTGGAACGAAACGAAAGAAAACCTATTTACCACATACCGGACGGAGGCGCACGGCTTAAGCGGCGGCGAGGCGCAGAAACGGCTGGCGCAGTACGGCGAAAACAAGCTGATGGAGGGAAAGCAGAAAAGCGTGCTGCGCGTGTTTGCGGAGCAATTTGCGGATTTACTGGTGGTGATTCTGCTAATTGCGGCGGTCATCTCCGCGCTGACGGGCGGCTGGGAAGGCACGATTGTTATTATTGCGGTGCTGATTCTGAATGCAATTCTGGGGACGGTGCAGCATTTTAAGGCGCAGAAATCTCTGGAAAGCCTGAAAGCAATGTCTGCACCCCATGCGCGCGTGCTGCGGGACGGGGAAAAAATCGAAATTTCCGCACTTTCCCTTGTACCCGGGGATATTCTGCTTTTGGAGGCAGGGGACATTGCCGCGGCAGACGGACGGATTCTGGAGAATTATTCCTTACAGGTGAACGAATCCGCACTGACGGGGGAATCCGAAAACATCAACAAAACCGACCGACCGCTGGATGCGGAGGAGCTCCCTCTGGGTGACCGCCTGAATATGGTCTACAGCGGCTCACCTGTTGCCTACGGGCGCGCGGTGGTACTTGTGACCGCGACAGGGATGGAAACGGAAATGGGGAAAATCGCGCATCTGATGGCATCGGCACAGGAAAAGGAAACGCCTTTGCAGAAAAGCTTAGACGATTTTTCCAAAAAGCTTTCGATTCTGATTCTAATCATCTGCGCGGTTGTGTTTGCGCTTGGCGTTTGGCGGCAGATGGGACTTGGGCAGGCATTGATGTTTGCGGTTGCGTTGGCGGTTGCGGCGATTCCCGAGGCATTAAGCTCCATTGTAACGATTGGGCTTGCGATTGGGACACAGAAAATGGCAAAGCAGAACGCCATCATCAAAAAGCTGCGCGCGGTCGAGGCACTCGGCTCTGTTTCCGTCATCTGTTCCGACAAAACAGGGACGCTGACGCAGAATAAAATGACCGTACAGAAGGCATTTACGCCCGGGAGAGTCTGGGATGCGGCAGAACAGCCGCAATCTCCCTTAAAGGAACTGATTGGGGAGAGCGTGCTTTGCAATGACGGGGCAATCCACGAGGAAAACCACATCGGCGACCCGACCGAAACCGCCCTTCTGGCATTTTGCCGCAGGGCAGGCGGAGATGAAGGCGAGATTCGGGAGGCGTTCCCCCGTTTGCAGGAGCTGCCCTTTGATTCGGACAGAAAGCTGATGTCCACTCTGCACGAAATTGCAGGAAAAACAACGCTTCTGACGAAGGGTGCGCCGGATGTACTGCTGGCACGCTGTTCCGCGGTGAAGGCAGAAACAGGCGTTGTTCCCATGAATGACACGCTTGCTAAGGAAATTCATGCGCAGACTGCGGCTTTTTCCGCGGAGGGACTGCGTGTGCTTGCCTTTGCAGAAAAGACACTGCCCGAAAACCGTCCGCTGACGTTGGACGATGAGAATGACCTTACCTTTGTGGGGCTGATTGCCATGATGGATCCTCCGCGCGAGGAATCCGCCGCGGCGGTTGCCGACTGCCGCAGAGCAGGCATTCGCCCTGTGATGATTACGGGCGACCATAAAGTGACTGCTTCTGCGATTGCGAAGAAAATCGGGATTTTGCAGGAAGGCGACCTTGCCGTTGAGGGGGCGGAGCTGGAACGCATGACGGACGAAGAATTGAAGGAAAAGGTGCGCCATATTTCCGTTTACGCGCGCGTTTCTCCCGAGCATAAAATCCGCATTGTACGCGCTTGGCAGGAAAACGGCTGTATCACCGCGATGACGGGGGACGGCGTGAACGATGCCCCTGCCCTCAAGCAGGCGGACATCGGCATTGCGATGGGCATTACCGGGACGGAGGTTTCCAAGGATGCCGCGGCAATGATTCTGACGGATGATAATTTTGCGACCATCGTGAAGGCGGTTGCAAACGGGCGAAATGTATATACGAATATCAAAAATTCCATCGGATTTCTGCTGAGCGGCAATCTGGCAGGGATTCTGGTTGTCATGTTTACCTCTTTGATGGGACTGCCGCTCCCCTTTACTGCGGTGCAGCTTTTATTTATCAACCTGCTGACGGACAGCCTGCCTGCGCTTGCAGTCAACATGGAACAGCCGACAGGCGACCTGCTGAACCAGAAACCCAGAAAGGCGGACGAAGGGATTCTGACGGGGGATTTCCTGAAACGGCTTTCCGCGCAGGGGATTCTGCTTGCGGTGACAACCATGCTTGCATTTTACAGCGGCTTGGCGGTCAGCGGTGCATTGGCTTGTACGATGGCATTTGCTACGCTTTGCCTGGCGCGGCTGTTCCATGGCTTTAACTGTCGCGGCACACGCTCCGTCTTCCGCCTGCCGGCAAACCCCTTCTGCTTCGGGGCGTTTGCGATTGGGGCGGTACTGCTGTTTGCGGTGCTTTGCTTCCCTGCCCTGCATGGGCTGTTTGATATCAGCAATGCGCTGACGGGAGGAGATATTCTGAAAATCATGGGATTCGCTTTCCTGCCAACACTGCTGATACAGCTGTTCCGCGTGGTGAGGGGGAAATGAGCGCGGCTTTTTGAAAAACTGCTATCACAAAGAAGAAAGCAATAAGCATTTTTGATACCCCTTCCATCAAGAAAAAATGGATTTTCTATTTTTTTACTGGGAAAATATTTTCTTCTGCGGATTCTTGTGCTATACTCAAAAAAAATATTTCAAAAGGTTTTTTATATTTTTATTCAAAATATTTTTTATTCTAAAGAAAAGGGATGATGAAAATGGCAGGAAAAATCAGAATTGGTATTTTGGGCTATGGCAACTTAGGGAAGGGCGTAGAGCTGGCAATCAGACAGAACCCCGACATGGAGCTTGCGGCTTTCTTCACCAGAAGAGCACCCGAGGCACTGAAAACACAGAGCCCCGATGTACCTGTATATAACGTAAAGGACGCAGTCAGCAAAAAAGATGACATTGATGTTATGATTCTCTGTGGCGGCAGTGCGACAGACCTGCCCGTACAGAGCCCTGAATATGCAAAATATTTCAATATCGTGGACAGCTTTGATACCCACGCAAGAATCCCCGAGCATTTCGCAAATGTAGACGCTTCCGCGAAGGAAAGCGGTCATATTGCTTTCATTTCCGTTGGCTGGGATCCCGGTATGTTCAGCTTACAGAGACTCATCAGCAACTGCATTCTGCCCAACGGCAAGGATTATACCTTCTGGGGCAGAGGTGTCAGCCAGGGTCACTCCGATGCCATCAGACGGATCGAGGGCGTAAAGGACGGCAAGCAGTACACCGTTCCCGTTCCTGCGGCACTGGAAAAGGTGAGAGCAGGCGAAAACCCCGAACTGACCACAAGAGAAAAACACACAAGAGAATGCTACGTTGTGGCTGAGGAAGGCGCAGACCTGGCGCGTATCGAAAACGAAATCAAGACAATGCCCAACTACTTTGCAGACTACGACACAACCGTTCACTTCATTTCTCAGGAAGAACTGGATCGTGACCACAGCGGCATCCCTCACGGCGGCTTTGTTATCCGCACAGGCACAACAGGCGCAGACACCAAGCAGATGATTGAATATTCTCTGAAGCTGGGTTCCAACCCCGAATTTACTTCCAGTGTAATTGTTGCTTACGCAAGAGCAGCTTACAAGATGGCACAGGAAGGCATCACAGGTGCAAAGACAGTATTTGATGTTGCACCCACCTATCTTTCTCCCCTGTCTGCGGAAGAACAGAGAAAAAATCTGCTCTAATTCAAAATCGGTGATTTTGAATTGTTCAGACAGAGGAATAAACTGATGCGTTCCGGCGGTAAACCTTGAAACGTTGTCAGCACTTTGCTTCGCAAAGCCGCCCAAGGCGGCGGGGTTTATCTTCCCCGTGCATTTCAGTTTTCCTCAGCGGAAATAAATTCCGCCTGCGGATTCCAGTCGGGAAAACGCTTCGTTTCCCGAACCCTTCCGCTACTTTGGCAGAAAATACCCCCATCGGTTCACCGATGGGGGTTTGTTTTATTTGCCCTGCTGCATGACATCGATAATTGTGCTGTCCATAGGAGCCATGCCCTCATCGGAGATACGCCCCAGATTCTTTTCGGTCTGCTCTGCGGAGGAGCCAATCACGCCGAAATTATGCGGAATGGCAATGCCTTCCATGGCGAGCATCGCGGAAAGATATGCCGCATAGACACCTGCGGATGCCTTGAGCGCACAGCCCGTGCTGCCGCCATCGCAAATCATGCCGGTAAGGTTTGCCGCCATGTGATCCATTGCTGCGGAAACCTCCTTCGCGCCGCCGCCCATGAGCAGCACAATCCCTGCCGCCGCACCGCTGCCGCCGCCCAGAACACAGCCGCAGAGGGCGGAAAGTCTGCCGGTATAATGCTTACTGAAAATGGTGATTAAGCCGCTGAGCGCCACGCCGCGGATGATTTCTTCCTCTGTTTTGCCTGCAAATCTGCCATAGGAAACGACAGGCATGGAGCAGAGAATCCCATGGGAGCCACTGCCGACAATGCTCATGGCAGGAAAAGGCAGACCTGCCAGACGGGCATCCATAGCGGAACAGGTCAGCTTCTGTGCGGCATAAATCATATCGTTGCCGACAGCACCCTTATTCTGGAAGGCCGCTAGGGTTTTCCAGATTTGCAAGCCCACGCCCTTCTCGCCCTCGGTGGAAAGCGCGCAGTTCATTTCAATCATTTCCCTGACACAGGTCAATTCTGCAATGGGTACGGTTTTTGCGTAATCCACCATATCCGCAACGGTAACAGCTTCAAAATCAAAGGCATGCTGCTGTTCTGCCGCCTTTGTCTGCTCCGCCTGAAACAGGACAGTATCATTTTTGGCGACAAAAACGATATTTGCGTGGAAATCCTCAATGCGGCAAACACCAACCCCCTCGCTTGTCCGGATTTCCGCAAGGATATAAATGCCCTCTTTTGTTTCATCGGCTCTGATATCCATGGGAATCTGCAATGCCTTTGCCTTGGCAACGTGCGCGGCGGTGATATTTTTCAGCACCTCCAGACCGAGCGTCCAATCGCCGCCCAGTGCGCCCAATGCCGCCGCCATATTACAGCCAAGCTCCTCCGTGCCGGGAATGGCGCAGGAAAAGGCGTTTTTATACATGCCGCCATTCATCACCATGCGAATTCCCTTCAGCTCGCCGCCCACAGCCGCATAGGCTCTCGCCGCCGCAAGGGCAATTGCGCCGACCTCTGTTACGCCTAAGGCAGGCTTCATTTCATTTTGCAACAGACCTGTAAAATCGAATTTCATTTTTACTCCCTCTCCCTCTCATTTGTCCTACAAATTCTTCTTTCAGTATAGCTGTTCCAACAGAAAAAAGCTACCTTAAGTTTTTTTCGGTTTTCCTTGATTTTTCAGAGTTTTTCTATCGTTTTGATAGAGTTTCTGCTATCGAGAAAACAATTCTTCCGATACATCCCATCGAACTTTTCGATTTATGGTTGTATTTTCAGCAGAATTTCTCTATAATAAAGCCAGCTTATCTGACAACGTATCAGAAAAAATACATCATTTTTTCGCGCAGAGCGAACAAAATGCAGAAAAAGAAAAATTTTTAGGAGGTTTTTATGGAAAACAGAGAGAAATTCAGCTCCCGTCTGGGCTTCCTGCTCATTTCCGCAGGCTGTGCCATCGGTCTGGGGAATGTGTGGAAATTCCCTTACATCACGGGGAAATACGGCGGTGCTGCCTTTGTATTGATTTATTTCGTATTCCTGCTCATTCTGGGTATTCCCGTTCTGACACTGGAGCTTGCCGTTGGGCGCGCCAGCCAGCGCAGCGTTGCCCTTTCCATGGATGTGCTGGAACCGAAGGGAACGAAATGGCATTGGTTTAAATTCCCTGCCATGGCAGGTAACTACATCCTGATGATGTTTTACACGACGGTTGCCGGATGGATGGTTTATTATTTCTTCAAGATGATTGCAGGGGATTTTGTGGGGCTGAATGCCGAGGAAATCGGCAGTGTATTCAATAACACACTTGCCAACCCTACCGTCAATGTTGCGTTTATGATTGCAGTTGTTATCGGCTGTATGCTGATTGTAGGCAAGGGACTGCAGAACGGCGTGGAAAAAATCACGAAGGTGATGATGATTGCCCTTCTGGCACTGATGATTATTCTGGCGGTGCGCTCCTTCTTCTTAGCAGGGGGCGAGGAAGGGCTGCGGTTCTACCTGTATCCCGATTTTTCCAAGCTGATGGAATACGGCATTACGGAAGTGCTTTTTGCCGCAATGAGCCAGGCATTCTTTACCCTGAGCATCGGCATGGGCGCGATTGCGATTTTCGGCAGCTTTATCGACCGCAGCCGCTCTCTGATGGGCGAGGCAGTCTGCATCACGATTCTGGATACGGCAGTTGCACTGATGGCAGGTCTGATTATCTTCCCTGCATGCTTTGCTTACGGGGTTGACCCCGGACAGGGCCCCGGGCTGATTTTCGTGACCCTCCCCAACGTATTCAATGCCATGCCGGGCGGTCGACTCTGGGGGACACTGTTCTTCCTGTTCATGTGCTTTGCGGCATTCTCGACGGTCATCGGCGTATTCCAGAACCTGATTACCTTCTGGACGGATATGACAGATGCACCGCGCAAGAAAATTGTTGCATGGCATATTGTGGCGTTGATTGTGCTTTGCCTGCCCTGCGCGCTGGGGTACAACGTGCTGAGCGGCTTACAG
>JBNMGO010000142.1:0-4329 GCA_050872285.1 Anaerotignum sp. | reverse complement strand
ATTGATTTCTACGGGAAAAGCGGCTTTACGGTCGCAAGTGCCTTTGGGATTCGCTATCATGGTTTGCCGGAGGGAGAGGATGCGTCCTTTTTCCTTTGCAAAGAGCTGGTTGACGGGTATCTGGACGGCATTACGGGAGAATATGCCACGCCGAAAGGGTATTTTGTGGATGAAGCGGAAGCAGAAGAATTTGACAAAGGCTTTCCTCGCAAAGAAAAATTAAGACTGCCCGGTCAGTTATTCTAAGGAATGAGAAGGCTCCGGGGCGGAAGGAACTTCCTTTTGCCTCGGGGCTGTTTTATTTTGGGGGAAGATATGCTATAATAATTTATTCAAATATTTCGAAAGGAGGCAGTGCCATGCGGATTACAGCCATCACGCAGCAGAAGCGTGACCCGAGCAGATACAACATATTTATTGACGGTGAATATGCCTTTGCACTGCCCATGCAGGACATTCTGTATTTTAAGCTGAAGGAGGGGCAGGAGGCGGCGGAGGAGACGATTGCGTTCATCCGCAAAAATCTGATTTATATCAAGGCGCAGGACACGGCTTTACATTTCCTTGGCTACAAGATGCGGACCACGCAGGAGATTCGGCAGAAGCTTCTGGAAAAGGAATTTGCAGAGGACGTGATTGCAGAGGTGCTTGCCTTTCTGGAAAAATACGGCTATGCGGACGACAGGGAATACTGTCGCAGATATATCCGGGAAAAGCTGCGGCTCAAGCCGAAAAGCGGCTATGCGTTGAAATTGGAGCTGCGGCAGAGGGGCGTTTCCTCCCGTATCATTGAGGAAGTGCTTGCGGAAACGGAGATTGACGAGGCGAGCGATGCCCTGCGGTGGCTGGAGAAGAAAAGCCGCGGACAATGGCCGCCCGAAAATGAGAAAAAGAAAAAACAGCTATTTGATTTCCTGCTGCGGAAGGGTTATTCCTACGATATTATCAAGGATGCGTTTCGGCAGATGGAGGAACGGAGGTGAAAGCAAATGGCTTTTTATATCGGAGAAATGAAGAAGGTACGGAACAGCTTTTTTGAAGCCTACAAGGATGGGGACTACAAGAAGGCAATCGTTCTGGGGAAGAATTTATTGCAGATTTATGTGGAAAATGATGACTGCGACTGCATTGATTATGCGGTGGACATGAGCAATCTGGCAATGGTGTTTGACCGCTTGCAGCTATATCCGCAGGCGGAGAAATATTATAAGCAGGCGGCGGAGCTGAAAAAACGCTGCGGCGGCGAGAGCCTTTCCTATGCGGACACGCTGAACAACCTTGCGATTGTATACAACCAGACGAATCGACAGGCGGAGGCACTGCGCCTGCATCAGAAGGTGATGGAGATTCGGGACAGCAAGCTTGGCAGGGAGCATGAGGACTTTCTGCACAGCCTGTACCACATCGGGAATACATACGAGCTTCTGGGGGAATATGACAAGGCAATCGAATACCACACGAAGGCATTGAAGAACAACACCTTTTCTGCGCTGGACCTGGCAGATGTGCATGGCGCACTTGCAAGAGCCTACGAAGCGAAGGGGAATTATAAAAAGGCAATCTATTATTATGAGGTCTGCCTGGATCTGATTGAGAAGGCGCGCGGCTGTGATACATTTTATTACATGGTAAACGTGCTGACGATGGCTTCTGTCTGCGAGAAGGCAGGGTTATTGGATTTAGCGGTGGAATACTGCGAAAAGGCGGTGGAAATCCGCAGAAAGCTGATGAGCGAGGATCATCTGGATTTCATGAACAGCCTGAATTCTCTGGCGGCGTTGTGCTGCAAGGACGGGCAGTATGACAGGGCGTTGGAAGTGCATCGAGAGGTGCTGGAGATAGTGGAGCGGATGCTGGGGAAGGAGCATATCTTTTATGCGGATGCGTTGAGCAACCTCAGCGTTGATTACGGCGGTAAGAAGGAATTTAAGAAGGCGCTTGCGCTGAGCAAAAAGGCGTTGCAGCGGAAGAAGGAGCTTCTGGGAGAGAAGGATCCGCAGATTGCGGCGTGCCACATGGCTCTGGGGACGCTTTATGAAAACATGGGCAAGGCAGAGGAGGCTTTGCAGTGCTATGAAGCGGCGGCGGAGATTCGCAGTGCGATTGCAGAGGGGAAGAATACCTCTTACGCGGACACGCTGACGGCAATCAGCAAGCTTTACGAAGGACAGAAGGCATACGACAAGGCGGAGGAATTTGTGAAAAAGGCGATAGAGGTACGGAAAAGCTGCGGCGATGAGAAAAGCGACATGTATCTCTGGTGTCTGCATCTGCTGGCGGAAATTGAACGGCGGCAGGGGAATTTCGATGCGGCAGTCGGGCATTGCCGACAGGCGGTGGAGATTGCGGAGAAACGCTTTGGGACGGAGCATCCCCGTTATGCAACGGCACTGGAAAAGCTGGGGCTGATTGAGGAAGCGGCGGATCATCTGGAGGAGGCGGAGGAAGCCTTTACCAGAACGGCGGAGATTCGCAAGGATATGCTGGATGAGGATAATCCGCTGTATCTGGGGACACTGGAATCCCTTGCGCGCGTGTTTGTGAAGCAGAAGGAATATGACCGCGCGATTGCGGTATATCAGGAAAAGAATGACCTGAATTTTGAGGAAACGCCGCAGGAGCAGATGGCGGCGGCAAATAATCTGCTTGCGATTGCGAATTGTTACCGTCTTTCGGGCGTAGAGGAAAAGGCGGCGGCATATTTTGCGGAAGCGGAGGCAAAGCAGAGACGCAGTGGACTGCCGATGGACGAGACCTACGAAAAGCGCAGAGGGCTTTATCTGCGGCAGAAAATGGAACATGCCATGCCGCCCAAGCCGAAAAAAGGCGGAGATATTCGGAAGGAACTGGAATATTACAGTGCATTGGCGCTTTCCATCCGCAACAAGGAGGGCGAAGGGCAGAATTTTGCCAAGGTGTTGCTGAAAACGGCTGCCCTGCATGCAAAGCTGGGGAATCAGCGCGATACGGAAACGCTGCTTGACCGCGTGCTTTCCATCGGGGCGAAGGAAGGAATTTTTACGGTTTCCTTCGGAAAGCTCTGCGACCGCGTGGGGAGAATCTATGCTGAGGCAGGCAGCAGGAATAAGGCGGAGGCAACGCTGAGACAGGCGTACCAGATTCAGACCATGACAGAAAAATGTATGACCGGACAGGGACAATCGCTCTTGCTGCGCCTGTTGCAGGAAAAAGGCGACGAAAAAGCCTATTTTGCAGTAAAAAATGCAGGAAAATTGGAATAATTCAGTTGACAGGGCGGTTTGGGTGTGGTAGTATATTGAAGTATGTTCAGCCGCGTGGAGAGGTTCGAGAAAATCGGAGAAAGGCTCCGGTTACCGTATCCAGCGAGTAAAATTGCGAGGAGGTGTCAACATGTACGCAATTATTGAAACCGGTGGTAAGCAGTATAAAGTATCCGAAGGTGATATCATCACAGTAGAAAAGCTGGCAGTAGAAGCAGGCTCCGAATACAAATTCGACAAGGTTCTGGTTCTGGCTAAGGAAGGCGATATCAAAGTAGGTGCTCCTTACGTGGAAGGTGCCGCTGTTACAGCATCCGTAATCGGTGACGGCAAGGAAAAGAAGGTTGTAGTTTACAAATACAAACCTAAAAAAGGTTTCCACAAAAAAAGAGGCCACAGACAGCCTTACACAAAACTGCAGATCAAATCCCTGTAATTTTCAGCTATGATTAAAGCTAGGATTTATCGCAAAAATCAGAAAATCTGCGGATTTGAGATTTCCGGTCACGCAGGTTATGCACAGGCAGGCGAGGATATCGTTTGTTCTGCGGTAACAGTGCTTTGTTTTAACACAGTCAACGCTGTGGAGAAATTCACTGACATCCCATTCAAGGCGGATGCGGATGAAAAACGCGGCGGTTATCTCAAAGTCTTGTTTCCCCTTGAGGGAATGGAAGACCATGATACACAGCTTCTTCTGGAAACGTTGGTCATGGGGCTTTCCGATATAGCATTAGAATACAAAAACTATCTCACTTTGATACATGAGGAGGTGTGAAGTATGTTCAGATTGAACCTTCAGTTCTTCGCGCACCATAAAGGCGGCGGTTCCACAAAGAATGGTCGTGATTCCAACGCGAAAAGACTTGGTGCAAAACGTGCAGACGGTCAGTATGTACTGGCTGGCAATATCTTATACACACAGAGAGGCACAAAAATCCATCCCGGCGTAAACGTTGGCAAGGGCGGTAACGATACACTGTTCGCTCTGGTTGATGGTCGTGTGAAATATGAAAGAAAAGGCAGAGACAAAAAACAGGTTTCTGTTTACCCTGTCGAAATCGCTGAATAAGATTTGCGAAGGCTT
>JBNMGO010000314.1:0-2304 GCA_050872285.1 Anaerotignum sp. | reverse complement strand
GTATACAGGATACCTGTATCAACGGTTTTGCCCATCGGGTTCATCCACGCATACGCCAGAATCGCAATCAACGCAATCAGCCCAATCACAATCCCCAATACGCCGCCTTTTTCTGCTTTCTGCGCCGCAGGGGGTTCGGCAGGCTGTGCTTCCTGCTTCGGCTCTTCCTGCTCTGCGGGCTTCTCTGCCTTGGGTTCTTCCGCTGTTTCCTCTGTTACAACAGCTTCTTCTACTACAGCTTCTTCTGTTACTTCTGCCGCAGGTGCTTCTTCTTCGGTAATTTCTTCTGTTGTTTCTGCTGCTTCTGTTACAGCTTCTTCTGCCGTTTCAGAAACAGTCTCTGTTTCCGCCTTCGGCTCCAACTCCGTATTCTTTTCTAATTCATTTTTTTCTAATTCATTCTTTTTCCTGCTCATCCATTTTGGCGTTCCTCCTAACCATTGATTTTTGTCAGAAATATTTTCTTCGCACCACCAAGGCCACACGCCCGATGCCCCTGATGCGCCGCAGTGCCTTCCGCCTGTCTTTCTTGCGGAGGGCCTTTGTATTTGCCTGCACCGCCTGTTTCTCCGCCTTCTGCATTGCCTTTGCGGCAGCTTTCTTCCTACCGCCCGGCAAAAATTTCCGAAATGCCAAAGCCTTCTTCCCAAGCGATACCGCACGCAGACCGTTCTGGACTGCGCTGATGCCCATTTCTATTTTCGGCTCCATAAAAAAGCCCCTTCCTTTTTTCTCATTGGGACACACCTAACGTATTTCTACCTATTATAGCATACGCATTACATACTGTTTCAGTATACCACATCTGTCAACACTTCGTCTACTCTCCGAAATGTTACCGAATTGTTACAAAATTTAAATTTTTAATGAAATTTTGGTTTACAAACCCAGCTTCTTCCATTATAATACCCTATGGATACCACGAAAAGAAAGGTGAGATATTTCCGAATGAGTGAAAATCAGAGTGAAAATCAAAACGAAATTCAGAATGAAATTCAGAACGAAATCGAAAATCAACCGCAGGAAACCCATAAGCACTTCCTGACACTTCATATTTCCCATAAGGGACAGCAGAAAACGCTCCATTTCCGCATCCGTCATGCTGTGGCGGTCTGCGCGGCGGCAGTTGTTCTGGTCGGCGGCTCTGTTTGTGCCGTCGGTGCCTATCAGAAAACAAAAACAGACCTGCACACCTCTAAAGAACAGCTTCTGGAAACCGAGCGGGAACGCCGTAAGCTGGAACAGCGTGCAGAGCTTCTGGAAACCGAAAACAACGAATATACTGAAAATATTGATGCCATCCAGAATAAAACAACAGAACTGGAGCAGAAAATGAACGAAATCGAATCCGTAAAAGAGGATCTGTATGACCAGATTACCAATCTGGATGAATCCGATTCCTCCTCTTCCCTGGATTTGACCGCTATGACATCTGCATTGGCACCTGCCGAGGAAACAGAGGCGGCAACCCCGACCTTTACTACCCTCATCAGCACATCCTATAATAAGGCTTCCGCGCTTTCCTCTCATCTGGATAAAATGAGCCTTCTGATGGATGAAACAAGCATTTCCTTTTCCGCCGTTGCGGATACCGTAACCTATCTGGCGGCACTGAGCAATGCGCCCAGCGGCTGGCCTGTTGACAGCCGTACCGTTTCCACGGAATTCAACCCTTCTGCCGATCCTTCCATCAGCGACGGCAGAAAGCATTATGGCATGGATATTTCCACACAGAGCAGAATTATCCCCATTTATGCAACTGCATCCGGCACTGTGGTTACCGCAAAGTATCACAGTGAATTCGGCAACTATGTTGTGATTGACCATGGCAACGGCTTCACCACCTTATATGCACACTGCACCGACCTGAACGTAGCTGTCGGGGATAAGGTAAAGAAAGGCGATACCATCGCAACCACAGGCAGTACAGGAATGTCCACAGGTGTTCACTGCCATTATGAAATTCAGCTGAACGGGGTATATCAGAACCCCAGAGATTATCTCGGCGAAGAATAAAAACAGAAAATTTTAAGGCTGTCTGAAAAATCAGACAGCCTTTTTTATTTGCTTAATCAGTTCTATCATTTGTGGTGTCTCCGTTTCCGCTGACGGGAATGGCATCCCCCAGCAGTCTGGGCTTTCGTTTCAGTGCCGCGTTGCAGAAATCCTTCGCTCTCGCAACCATTTCTCTTACCTCGCGATAGCTTTGCCCGCGGTAATTCACATCCGCCGCCGCAACGCCGTAAGCATCCAGACCTAATTTTTCCGCGACATACAACGCCCTTGGCAGATGATATCTCTGGC
>JBNMGO010000219.1:0-3302 GCA_050872285.1 Anaerotignum sp. | reverse complement strand
GTCTACCGTGGACAGCACCTCCATCACATGCAGCGCATCCGTCAGCTTCTGCTCATTCCCCTTTTTCTCCAGATTTTTATTCAGCCCAAGGAAACGGGACAGATTCAGAATATACGCATTCTGTGTTCCATCTGCGGAAAGATAGGGCATCAGCCCAAATTGGTCTTTGGTATCCATATCGGTAAAATCATTCGTATTTCCCAACATAAAGAGCGTATTTCCTTCCGCCATGATGCGCTGTGTCTCTCCATCGCTGGTAGCACTGCCATTGCCGTTGAGCATGCCAAGGTCACGCCATTTTTCCAACACCTGCAGCCCCTTCTGCATTTCCTGCGTATCAGCTACGGTTGCTTCGCCTGCCAGAAATTTTTTCTGCCAGATACGTCCTTCGACGGTATTAAAATACGTCGTATCCAGAATATTGCATAAATACTGGAAACCATACCCGGGAAATTCCGTCTGATTCAGGCACAGCTGATAGCCTGCCTCCTCCACCTTGGGCACAAGCTCTTCCAGTTCCCGAAAAGAGGTCGGCAGCTTCCATCCGTTTTCCTCCAATAAGGTTTTATTATAGGTAATGCCTAAGCAATCATAATAGGTGGGCAGCATGTAAATCGCGCCGTCATCCGTTACCTCGCGCAGCTGTGCTTCGGAATATTCGGAAGTAAAATCATACCCCGATAAATCAATCAGACGGTCGGATAAATCCACCTCACCTGGGGCATACACCCGCGCGCAGTAAATATCCGGCATATCATTTGCAATCAGCTGTGCCTTGCAATAGGCACTGTAATTCGCCCCACTGTAGGGAATGACCTTTAAATTGATTTCTGGATAGGTTTCATGCACCAGGGCAATAAAATCATCCAGATTTTCCATAGAAGCCTGAATGGTAATCGGCTCATGTATGCCGCTGCTTTGCTTGCTGCGACAGGCATTCAGAGCCAGAATGGCACAGATTGCCGCCAACAGCAGGTAAAAAAATCGTTTTTTCTGCATCGCTTTTCTCCTTTATCGGATGGTTCTCAGTTGTATGCTTTTTCCTCTGTGTCACAGCATCACCTGCGGCAAAAATTTGTACACGCAACCTGTCAGGTATATTTCATTTTTCCTTATCACTTCGTCCGTTCTGCTTTTCGGAGTATTCAAAATCCCCAAAAATTCTACATTTAATGTCAATATTATAGCACATCTGTCTCCTGTTGCCAACGAAAAACAGGAACGCCAAGGCTGATTCTGCTTTGTCGTTCCTGTTTCTATTTCTTCTATATGATTTATCTGATGATTTATTTACTGTTATTCTGCATCAAAAGCGTGTGCCGTTACGAAGGTTGCACCGCCATTATCGATATAAGTCGTTTCTACCTCACATTTCTGCTTCAGCTCCTGCATATCAAAATAACGGGAAATGGTCTGCTTCTCTACCTTGTAGTTGTTTTTATCCGCATCCAGTGCCATCTGCTTTGCGTCCGCATCGGACAGGGTCTGCACGCCTGCCTTTGTGATATCGAAATCAGGATTCTTTTCGCCGATAAAGGTAATCAGAGCCGCTTTTTTATTGATGCAGAGAATTCGATAGCCGAAATTCTTTGTCATAACGTCGTTTACATTCAGACGCATATCCAGTGTGATGAGGTTGGGCGTATTGCTGCCTTCCTCAGATTCTGTGATGATGAAATCAGATGCCTTGAAGTCCTTGTCCACATTCTTCTGCATATAGGCTTCCAGTGCCGCAAAATCATCAGAGCCGGGGATATAAGGCACATCCTCCTCGATAATCTTCTGGTTCACACCTTCAACCAGGAAATCCTTTGCAGTCTGGCTGACTCCCTCGTCATTCTGCTCGCCTGTAGACAGCTGAATCTGGTTCTTTGCGCTGTCCCAGCCGCAGGTGAAGTCCATAATTTCAACTAAATCACGCAGTCTGAAATAGTTATAGCCGTCAATATTCAGGCAGTTCATGTTTTCATATTCCGTTGCACCGACCAGAATGGTTTGCTTGCTTTTCTGCACAGCTTTTGCCTGCTTTGCCGCACTCAGGTGCTGTAAATCCTGCGCCGCGCTTTCTTTCGTCAGGGAAACCTGCTTTGTCGCTTCGTTCCAATCGACACGGTAGCCAAGGATTTTTCCCAAATCGCGCAGCATGAAATAATTATTATCCTGATACAGATACGCAGGGACAGCCTCTACAGTCTGTGTGCCTTCGCCCGACTGCACGGAAAGCGTGTTTTTGGACGGCGTAACCGCAAGCCCTGCCGCAAAAGCGCTTTGTGTCAGCAGCAATGTGCCTGCCATTGCCCCGGCAACAACAAATTTTTTCTTCATGTGACATACCTCCTTACGCAATACGTTTCCCTTTGTTTGCCCGAACTCCCTTCGGATAGCTTCATCTTATCAGACATTTCGACAGGCTGCATCTTCTTTCTGAAAAATTTATAAAATTTTAAGAAATAAAATTGTAAAACAGGCTTGACCTAAAGCTGACTTTAGGTTGTAAAGTAAAGGAGAAGAAATTTGTTTATCATATTATTTGAAATAGAAAGAAGGAAATGGAAATGAAGAAACCTTATATCATCTGCCACATGATGACATCCGTGGACGGACGGATTGACTGCGCCATGACGGAGCATCTGCCTGGGGTGCAGGAATATTACAACACACTGGATGCGCTCAAAGCGCCCTCTCGCGTAAGCGGACGCGTGACTGCGGAACTGGAAATGGCACTGCCTGGTACATTTGAAAGCGAAACGGCAACACCTTTCGGGAAGGAAGGCTTTTCCAAGGCAGCCGATGCGGACGGCTACGAAATCGTTGTGGACACACACGGCACACTGCTGTGGGGCGAAGCGGAGGAACGCCCTCTGCTGATTCTGACAAGCGAAAAGGTCAGCCGAGAATATCTTGCTTATCTGGACAGCAAGCAGATTTCGTGGATTGCCTGCGGAAAAGAACACATTGATTTGAAACGTGCGTGCGAAATTCTGGCGGAAACCTTCGGCGTGGAACGAATGGCAGTTGTCGGCGGCGGTCACATCAACGCAGGCTTTCTTGCGGCAGGGCTGCTGGATGAGGTCAGCATCCCGATGGGCGCAGGGATTGACGGACGCGGTGGCATGAGTGCCGTATTTGACGGTCTGCCGATGGAACGGGATGTAACACCGCTGAAGCTGACAAGCGTACAGCAATTTGAAAATGCAGTCTGGCTGCGTTTTGCAACAAAGGCGTAACAGAAAGAATGAGGTATGGCGCGCCTTGGAGAACACGCAGGCAGCAGGAAACAGCGACCAGACACAGGCGTAAAT
>JBNMGO010000319.1:0-2272 GCA_050872285.1 Anaerotignum sp. | reverse complement strand
TATCGGAAATATCATCATAATAAGCTGACCTTCGGCATGGCATATCATTATGCGGAGAACTTCGTTCTGGTGCTTTCGCATGACGAGGTGGTACATACAAAATCCTCGATGATTGGGAAAATGCCCGGGGACGTCTGGCAGAGCTTTGCGAATCTGCGCCTTTCCTATGGCTTCATGATGGGGCATCCCGGGAAGAAGCTGTTGTTCATGGGCGGCGAATTCGCGCAGTACAGCGAATGGAGCGAGGCACGTTCTCTGGACTGGCATTTGTTACAGTATGCCGACCATCAGGAAATGCAGGCGTATGTGAAGGAACTGAACCACCTTTATGCAGAGGAGCCTGCCTTCTGGGCGGAGGATTTTGACCCGAATGGCTTCCAGTGGATTGAATGCGATGATGCAGAAAGCTCCATCGTTTCCTTTGTGCGCCGCAGCAAGGAAAAGGAACTGGTTTTCCTCTGCAATTTCACGCCCGTGGTGCATCGCGGCTTTTCGCTCGGCGTACCGCAGGAGGGTGTTTATCATGAACGGCTGAACAGTGATGCCGCACGCTTCGGCGGCAGTGATGTCATCAACGCCGCGCCTTTGCAGAGCAAGGCAGAACCGTGCAACCGCTGCCCGTATCGGGTGGAACTGGATGTGCCGCCGCTGGGGATGGTCATTCTGGAACGGGAGCAGCCGAAAAAACAGCCGAAAAAGCAGGCGAAGCCGCGCGCAAAAAAGCCAAGAGCAAAGACAGCCGCAAACGGTACAAAAACGGATACAGAATCGAAACGTCCTGAAAAAAATACAGAAAAAACCGCCAAACAGGCAGATTTGCCATGATTTTTCTTGAGAATTTCTCTTAGTTCTTATTGACGTTGCGGGAGTTTTTGTGTATAATTCTTAAATGTATGGTAAAAAAAGGCGTAAAAGCACCTTTCTTGCCATCAACGAATCTCGCACTGGGAGGGAGGGAAATTCATGTCAGAGGTAAAAGTTAAAGAAAATGAATCCTTGGACAGCGCACTGCGTCGTTTTAAAAGAACATGTGCCAGAGATGGTATCATGGGCGAAGTACGCAAAAGAGAGCATTATGACAAACCCAGCGTAAAACGCAAAAAGAAATCCGAAGCCGCTAGAAAACGTAAATTCAGATGAGTATGATTTATTTTTTAAGCGAAAAGGGATGATTATATGTCATTAAAAGAGCAGCTTTTTGCAGATTTGAAAACTGCTATGAAAGAAAAGGATACCATCAAGAAGGATACGATTCAGCTGATTCGTTCCGGTGTCCTGCAGATCGAAAAGGATAACAAGGTTGAGCTGGATGATGAAGGCGTAATCGAGGTTATCTCCAAGCAGCTGAAAAGCAGACGGGATTCTTTGCCCGACTATGAAAAAAGCGGCAGACAGGATCTGATTGAAAAACTCAATAAAGAGATCGAAGTTTTGTTAAGTTACCTTCCAGAGCAGTTAAGCGAGGATGAAATTCAGAAGATTGTTGAAGACGCCATCGCACAGACCGGAGCCTCTACCATTAAGGATATGGGCAAAGTCATGGGTATCGTGACAGCCAAGGCGAAAGGTCGCGCAGATATGAAAATTGTCGGCGGTCTTGTGAAAAAAATGCTCCAAGGCAAGTAATAATCGAAACCATAGGGTCACAGGCGATTGCCTGTGACCCTTTTACGTTGAAGGGGGAAAGGCTATGAAATTCAGAAAAATGATGGGCGTAACGGCGGCTTTGTTGTGTGCGGCACTGGCTTTCACAGGCTGCGGCAGCACGGACGAAACAACCTACCGCATCGGCATTGTCCAGCAGGATGAACATTCCTCTCTGAATGCGGCAACGCAGGGCTTTGAGGATAAGCTGATGGAGCTGCTGGGGGAAGAAAATGTTACCTTCGATTACCAGAACGCGCAGGGCGAACAGGCAAACAGCACCACCATTGCCACAAAATTTGTTTCCGACGGCTGTGATCTGATTCTGGCAAACGGCACAACGGCTTTGCAGTCCGCGGCGGCAGCAACGGCGGATATCCCCATCGTGGGCGCATCCGTAACGGATTATATCGCGGCAGGCGTGGTGGATTCCAATGAAAAGCCCGGCACAAATGTCACCGGCGTTTCCGATTTGGGCGAAATCAACGCACAGGTGGATGTGCTGCTCGAATTCTGCAAGCCCGATACGAAAATCGCAGTGGTTTACTGCTCCGCAGAGCCGAATTCCATTTATCAGGCAGACCTGGCGGAAAAATATCTGAAGCAGCTCAAACGGGACTATGCCATC
>JBNMGO010000131.1:0-4618 GCA_050872285.1 Anaerotignum sp. | reverse complement strand
GGTACTGCAAAGGCTGCTTTGCCCTTCTCTGCTCCGCAAACTCTGCCATACGTCCGCGGATTTCTGCCGCATCGCCTTCTTTCAGCCGCAGCGTTGCCCCCAGAACGATATATCCCTTTTCGGGAATAATGCTGTGGCGGTAGCCCAAATCCAGCTCCGCCGCAGGAATCGTCTTTATTTCTAACTCCTGTGTCAGTACCTCAACGCTCACCAGAACGTCCCTCATTTCTCCGCCATACGCACCTGCGTTCATCACAACTGCGCCGCCGATGCTCCCGGGGATGCCGCTTGCAAATTCCAGACCTGTCAGGCTATGCTCCGCCGCTCTTGCCGCAACGGCACTCAGCAATGCGCCGCCCTTCGCATAAATGGTATCTCCTGCAACGGTAATATCCGCCATACGGTTATAAATCTGAATTACCGCGCCGCGGATGCCCTTATCCCGTACCAGAAGATTACTGCCGTTGCCAATCACCAGAACGGGAATTTCATATCTATGCAAAATTTCGAGGGCAGCACACAGCTCCTCTGCACTTTTCGGCTGGATAAAATAATCCGCCGCACCGCCCACACGAAATGTCGTATGCTCCTTCATCATTTCCTGAAGCTTCAAGCCGTCCTCTCCAAGGCAAGCCAGAAGCTCCTGTTTCAACTCATCCATTGTTTCACCTTCTTATTTTCCGATTCGATTCGCAAAATCCTGCGCCGTATTTTTTCCCATCTTCTTCTGACGGTTCGTCATGGCTGCCGATTCGCAGATCATTGCCACATTTCTGCCGGGGCGGACGGGAATGGTGTTCAACTGCACCTTATTCCCCAGAATGTCCATATATTCCTCATTCAGTCCCAGTCTGTCATAGGAATCCGCCTTCCCGTCCCAGACCTCAAGCTTAATGACAAGGTCAACCGTTTTCTGATCCTTGACAGAGCCGACACCGAACAATTCCTTTACATTCAAAATCCCGATGCCACGCAGTTCAATCAGGTAGCGGATAATCTCCGGACAGGAACCAATCAGTCTTCTGTCCGCAATCCGCTTGATTTCCACCGCATCATCCGCAATCAGGCGGTGCCCTCTTTTAATCAGCTCCAACGCCGTTTCGCTTTTCCCGATACCGCTTGCGCCCGTAATCAGCACGCCCTCGCCGTAAATATCAACCAGTACGCCGTGCATCATCACGCGGTCTGCTAGTTCCTCTCTCAGCCAGAAAATCAGTTCCGCCGTAAAATCGGTTGTATTCTGCGCGGTGCGGAAAATAGGCACGCTGTATTCCCTGCCGTATTCCAGCATTTCAGGGAAAATCTCCAGATTCTTGCAGACCACCAGACAGGGAATATGATACTGGAACAGATGACGGATGGCATTCTTCCGTTCCGCCTCGCTCAGGCTGAGCAGATAGCTGTATTCCACGCGCCCGATGACCTGTAAGCGGTCACTGTCAAAGCGTTCATAAAAGCCTGTCAGCTGCAGCGCAGGACGGTTGATTTCCTTGCGGAGAATGGAACGCCCTTCCAGACTCAGCTCCGGCAATATATCCTCCAAATCAAATACCTCTACGATTTTTTTCAACTCCGCAGAATACATTTGCGGCTCACCTCGTCTTTCGTTTCTGTAAAATCAAATAGTCTCCTAAGTATATCTTACCCGAAAATCATCCGTTTTGCAATTCCTCCCGATGGAAAAAAAGATAGACCTGCTCCGCCGCAGGAATCGTCATGCCGTCCACCTCTAAAAGGTCTGCCACCTCTGCCGCAGCAATCTTTTCGATCGAGCCAAAATGGCGCAGCAACGCCTTGCGCCGCACCTCGCCAATTCCCCTGATATCATCCAGAACGGAATGCAGATTTCTTTCATCCCGCAGCTTTCTGTGATAGGTGATGGCAAAGCGGTGCACCTCATCCTGTATACGCGTGACCAGCTTAAAGCCCTCGGATGTGAACGGTATTTTGATTTCCTGCTCATGGAACAGCAACCCTCTCGTGCGGTGTCTGTCATCCTTCACCATACCGCAGACAGGGATATCCATCCCGAAGGCAAGCAGAACCTCCTCCGCGGCGTGCACCTGCGTTTTGCCGCCGTCCATCAAAATCAAGTCGGGCAGACGGGTAAAGCTGGAGGTTTTGCCCTCCGTTTTTTCCTTGAGCGCATGGCTCAGGCGTCGCGTAATGACCTCCTTCATGGAAGCATAATCATTTGGACCCACAACGGTTTTAATCTTAAACTTACGGTAATCGCTGTTTTTGGCGCGCCCATCCTCGAACACAACCATAGAACCAACCGATTCAAAACCCTGCGTATTGGAAATATCGTAGGCTTCCACACGCTTCAATTCCTTTGGCAAAGAAAGTGCCTGCCGCAGCTCTTCCATCGCGCCCTTCGTCCGCTGTTCCTCTCGTTTCAGCTTTTCGCCGAACTGCTCGAAAATGAGCATCGCATTTTTATGTGCCAGCTCCGTCAGCTTATGCTTTTCGCCCTTGACAGGAACCGTCAGCGTGACGCGGCTGCCGCGTTTTTCGGAAAGATATTCCGCAATCAGGTCGCTTTCCTCCGCCACAAGCCCTTCCTGCAAAATGATTTCCTTCGGGATATAGGCAGTGCCACTGTAAAACTGCTTGACAAATGCCGTCAGAATTTCTGCGCGGCTCTGTTCTGCAAAGGCGGTCAGGGTAAAGTTTTCCCGTCCCGTCATTTTGCCGCCGCGGATAAAGAACACCTGCACCAGACATTCCTCATACGCGCGCACAAAGCCGATGACATCCGCATCCCCCAAGCCTGTATTGGAGATTTTCTGCTTTTCCGCAACGCTTTTGATCGCGGCAATTTTATCCCTCAGTACCGCCGCCTTCTCAAATTCCATATTTTCCGCTGCCGTCAGCATTTCCTGCTCCATTTTCTTCATGATATCGTGGTGCTTTCCTTCCAGAAAATCCATGGCATCCTTAATATAGACCTGATATTCCTCGGGGGAAACCTTCCCGCTGCATGGCGCAATGCACTGCCCGATATGGTGATTCAGGCAGGGGCGTTCCTTTCCGATATCTCTGGGGAAAACCTTCTTGCATTTGCGAATCGGGAACAGCTTATGCAGGGTTTCGACCGTTTCCTTCGCCGCAAGCACATCCGTAAACGGCCCGTAATACTTTGCCTTATCCTTCTCCATTCTGCGTGTGATGAAAATGCGTGGAAATTGCTCCTGCACCGTCACCTTGATATAAGGATAGCTTTTATCATCCTTCAAAAGAATATTATAATAGGGGTGATGTTTTTTAATGAGGTTACATTCCAACAGCAGTGCTTCCATTTCGGAATCCGTTACGATATATTCAAATTCCCGAATATTCGGCACCATGGAACGTGTTTTTGCCGTCTGGTTGCGGCTGCTCTGGAAATACTGCCGCACGCGGTTTTTCAGATTCACCGCCTTCCCCACATAAATGATATGTCCGTTTTCATCCTTCATCAGATAAACCCCGGGCTTCTGGGGCAGCTTTTTCAATTCCTCCTGAATATCAAACATGACCTCACCTCTTTTCCTGCTTTCGTTTTTTTATTTATACTCCGCTCTCTATTATACAAAAGGGAGTGCCTTTTTGCTAGGTTCTCCCTTCGTCAAATTTCTTTTCTTTTATTCTGCACAGATTTCAGGCAAAAAAGAAGTCCCTGTCTGGGACAAGGACTTCTCTGTCAGCTAAAATCAGATTTTAACTGAAATTATTTCATTTCTGCGATAACTTCAACTTCGCACAGAACGTTCTTGGGCAGTGTTTTTACTGCTACGCAGGAACGTGCGGGTTTGCCTGTGAAGTATTTGCCGTAAACTTCGTTGAATGCTGCGAAGTCGCCCATATCAGCCAGGAAGCATGTTGTTTTTACAGCGTCTGTGAATGTCAGACCGTTTGCTTCCAGAACTGCAGCCAGGTTTTTGCAAACCTGTTCAGCCTGTGCCTGAACGTCGGAACCAACGATTTCACCTGTTGCGGGATCCAGTGCAATCTGACCGGATGTGAACAGCAGACCGTTTACGGATACTGCCTGAGAGTAGGGACCCAGTGCTGCGGGTGCTTTATCTGTGCTTGTAAATTTCATTTTCATTACCTCCAAAAATTTTTTATTTGTATTACATTTCCTAACGTTCTTATTTTAGTCCAAAGACATTATTCAGTCAATGTATTTTCCCGAAAAACATGAAAATTTTCTATCTCCTGCACTTTTTTCCTATCTTTGTATTCCATTTTTGTGAAAATTCGGGTAAAATAGGAATGATGTGTATTCAAATATGACAAAAAATACCCTATTCCACGAAAGAAAGGAAAGAAATATATGAGCAATGCAGATGCAATTCGGAAGCGTCGTATTTTCGGGATTATTTCCCACCCCGACGCCGGTAAAACAACATTAACAGAAAAGCTGCTGCTGCACGGCGGTGCCATCCGCGAGGCAGGTACAGTAAAGGCAAGAGGAAAAAACAAATTTGCCAAGTCCGACTGGATGGAAATCGAAAAACAGAGAGGGATTTCCGTTACCTCCTCCGTTATGCAGTTTGAATATGATGATAAGGTCGTTTCCATCATGGATACCCCCGGGCATAATGACTTCGGTGAGGATACCTATCGTATT
>JBNMGO010000260.1:0-2778 GCA_050872285.1 Anaerotignum sp. | reverse complement strand
AGGACAGCCATATTATTGTAAGAAACGCAAAGGAAGGCGAAACCATCACCACACTGGACGGTCAGGTAAGAAACCTCGATCCTTCTATGCTGGTAATTGCTGACCCCGAAAAGGCAGTTGCGATTGCAGGTGTAATGGGCGGCGAAAATTCCATGATTGTGGAAGGCTCTCAGGCGGTTCTGTTTGAATCCGCAAACTTTGACGGCCCGAATGTGCGTATCACAGCGAAAAAGGTTGGTCTGCGTACAGACGCATCCAGTAAGTTTGAAAAGGGTCTTGACCCCAATCTGGCTCTGGAGGCAGTGAACCGCGCGGTTCAGCTGGTGGAACTTCTGGAGGCAGGCGAGGTTGTACCTGGCGTTGTGGATGAATACCCCAACAAGAGAGAGCCTTGGCAGCTTTCCTATAACCCTGCATGGATTAACAAATTCCTTGGGACAAATATTTCCGAAGAAGAAATGCAGAAGATTTTTGAAAAAATCGAGCTGAAGGTTGACCCTGTGAACCATATTGTAACGATTCCTACCTTCCGTCCCGACCTGGAAGCGCAGGCAGACCTTGCGGAAGAAATTGCCCGTTTCTACGGCTATAATAAAATTGAAGCAACACTGGCTTCCGGCACACCTACGGTTGGCAAGAGAACCTATGCGCAGAGCATTACTGCACTGGTGAAGGATACGGTGATTGCAAATGGTCTGTGCGAAGCGATGACATACAGCTTTGAAAGCCCGAAGGTATTCGATAAGCTGTTGATTCCTGCAGACAGCGATTTGAGAAAGGCCATCGTGATTTCCAACCCTCTGGGCGAGGATTTCTCCATCATGAGAACGGTTTCCTTCAACGGGATTCTGACCTCTCTGGCAACGAACTACAACAGAAGAAACGAAAGCGCAGGGCTGTTTGAGGTGGCGAAGGTTTATATTCCCAAGGCACTGCCCCTGACAGAGCTGCCCCACGAAATTCCCACACTGACAATGGGGATGTATGGCAATATGGATTTCTATGACCTGAAAGGGATTGTGGAACACCTGATGCACGTTCTGGGCATGAGCAAGGCGGCAGAATATGTGACAGAAAAATCTCTGCCCTGGATGCACCCCGGCAGAACGGCTTCTGTAATTGTAAACGGCGAAAACATCGGCTATCTGGGTGAAGTGCATCCTGCGGTGCTGAAAAATTACGGCATCGGCACAAGAGCATATCTGGCTGTTCTGGATATGGAAAAGGTGATTGCAAATGCAAACAGAGATGTGGTTTATCAGGCACTGCCGAAATTCCCTGCACTGACAAGAGATATTGCAATGCTGGTGAAGGAAGATGTAACCGTGAAGGAAATTGCGGATGTCATCAAGAAAAACGGCGGCGCATATCTGGAAGAAGCAAAGCTGTTTGACGTATATCAGGGCGCGCAGATTGAAGCAGGCTATAAATCTGTGGCATACTCCATCACGTTCCGCAGCGCGGAAAAGACACTGGCAGATACCGACATTGCAGATGCAATGGATCAGATTCTGAAGGGTCTGGCAGAGGAGCTGGGCGCACAGCTGAGAGATAAATAAAAAATCGGGATTTCCGAGAGAAAGAACCGCCATGGCGAAAGCTGTGGCGGTTTTTTGGTGAAATTAACAGTGCTTCGCACCGACTGGGCGCAGATGCGCCTGAAAACTATTTAGAAAATTCTATTTATGAAAATAGTATAAATATTATTAAAACTAATATTGACAAAGTGGGATACTAATGCTAGGATAGAGGTAGAGGTGATGGATATGAAGCGGATGATAACGAAATGCCCCGGATGTCAGGGAACACTGCATATTGCGAAGCTGCAATGTCCGGACTGTGGTATGGAATTAAAAAATGATTTTACGTTGAGCCGTTTTGACCAGTTGGAGGATGCACAGTATGAATTTCTTTTGACATTTTTAAAAAGCAGAGGGAGTTTGAAGGAAGTGCAGGCGGAATTACAGCTTTCCTATCCTGCGGCGAAAAAGAAATTAGAAGAATTACTGACTGCATTGGGATTGAGTGAGACAACAGAGAAAAGGGGAGAGGTAGACATGAGCAATTTAAAGGTGGAGCAGGGCAGTACAGCAGCATCTGAAATCATCAAGGGAAAAATCAAAGAAAACGGCGGTCATGTTACGGTATATACTGCAAGAGGACTTCCCTGCGAAATTACCGCAGAACCGGATGGGGTAACCTTCAGCAGTGATAAACTTCCTGTAAATGCCAGATATGATTACAAGGTTTTTGATGTAATTGTAGACCTTTTACTGGAGCAGGGCGGTAGAGCGAGAAAGGGGAATGGGCGAAATTACAAGTTAGGCGAAAAGGGATGTGAAACGGATACAGTGGTTGGTGCGATTGCTGTGTACCGCGGCTATGCACTGGGGGCATCTGTTTATGATCCTGTATTTGTGATGGCGGCAGTGTTGGAATGGGCATGCATTTCGGAAAACGGCCGCGGAGAATTGATTCTTACGAATGAATACAGGAGTATGCTGTAAGAAATGTATAGAGGATTTCCGAAAGCTGGCATAGGAAAAGCCGAATGTTTGAACATTCGGCTTTTTTGGTGTCTTTTTTTACTTCACATATTCATATTTTCTGATATAGCAGATGCCGATGGGGGTGGGGCCGGTACGGGTGCCGATGGTGATGCCGACGGGCCAGATTTCATCCATCACATCGAAGCCTTCTGCCAGAAGGGTCTGGCGCATTTCTTCCACGGTGGCGTGGCGTTCCTTTTCTCCGCGCACCAACAGCACACGATAGTGT
>JBNMGO010000037.1:0-8542 GCA_050872285.1 Anaerotignum sp. | reverse complement strand
GTTCCAGGGTCAGCGTTTCGCCCTCCATGATGGCAATATGCGCGCTGCCCTGCTCAATGTTGTAAACGGCATCATGGGAAAAGGTGATTTCATCTGTCAGCTTGCCGTTTTCCAGTGCCAGAAGAATCGTCATCAGCTTCGTGATGCTCGCAGGGTACATCTTTTTGTCCGCATCCTTATCATAGAGGATTTCGCCGCTTGCCGCATCCATCAGAACAGCGGTTTCTGCGGCAAGGCTCAGCGGATCATCCGCATTGGTTTCATCTGTCGCAGCTTTGTCTGTTGTGGCTTCATTTTCGTCTGTCAGGGTTTCGTTTGTCTGCGTATTTGCTTCTTCCGCAAGGGCGGAAAAAGAGGGCAGTGCGATCGTAAATGCCAATAAGAATGGCAGAAATCGTTTCAATCGTTTTTTCATGGGAATCTCCTATATATTTGAAAATTTATCACAGATGTGATATAGTTATTTCGTATGAGTATCTGCGTTTCGAAAAGAAACAGCAATAATTTATTTTATCACAGGAAACGAAAAAGAAAAAGAGGTTTGTGTTAAAGTTGCATGAGAATACGTTTTTCAAAAAAATCGGAACGGAACGCCTGAAGCTTCTGGCGGTGCTGCTGTTCTTTCTGGTCAGCGGCATCTGCTACAGCCATAGCTTTGCGACAGGCGCATTGGAAATGGGAACGCCTGCTTCTGCGGAGGAAATCACCGAGGAGAGGGAAATAAGCGCAGAAAGCAATGCAGGCAGGCTGAATATCAATACCGCTTCGGCGGAGGAGCTGACGCGCCTTTCCGGCATCGGCGAGAAAAAGGCGGCGGAAATTGTTGCGTATCGGGAGGAAAACGGCGGCTTTTCCGATATTGCGGAGCTGATGCGTGTTTCCGGTATCGGAGAAAAAACCTTTGCAGAAATACAGGATGAAATTACAGTGGGAGAATAAGGAGGCTGAAAATGGCTTATCAGATTTTGGTGGTGGATGATGAAAAGCTCATCGTAAAGGGGATTAAATTCTCCTTGGAGCAGGACGGCATGGAGGTCACTGCGGCGTATGATGGGGAGGAAGCCCTGCAGAATATCAGGGAAAAGAATTTCGACCTGGTGGTGCTCGATGTGATGCTGCCGAAGATGGACGGGCTTGAGGTCTGCCAGCAGACAAGAGAATTTTCGCAGGTGCCGATTATCATGGTAACGGCGAAGGGCGAGGATATGGATAAAATCATGGGACTGGAATACGGCGCGGATGATTATATCACAAAGCCCTTTAATATTCTGGAGCTGAAGGCAAGAATCAAAGCCATTCTGCGCCGCAGTGTGAAAAAAGCACCTGCCGAGACACAGGAGAAAAAGGTGCTGAAGGCAAGAGATTTGGAGCTTTCCTTTGACAGCAGACGTGTATTCATCAGCGGCAGAGAGGTGAACCTGACTGCGAAGGAATTTGACCTGTTGGAGCTGCTGATGGAAAACCCTGGCAAGGTTTACAGCAGAGAAAAGCTTCTGGATACCGTCTGGGGCTATGATTACCCCGGCGATGTGCGTACCGTGGATGTGCATGTGCGCCGTCTGAGAGAGAAAATTGAAACAAACCCGAGCGAACCGAAGTATATCTTTACAAAATGGGGAGTTGGTTACTATTTTAACTAAAGCGACGAAAGAAAAGAAAAAACTCCCGTTTATTTCTCTGCGCTGGATTATGCTTGCAGGCTATCTCATCGGTGGGATTGTTCCGCTTCTGCTTCTGGCAAGCACGATGCTCCATTCTGTACAGGGCTATTTTCTGGATGAACGCAAGAAGGAGCTGCTCAGTCAGGCGAATGTGATTTCAGGACAGGTGACCTCTTCTGATTTTATGCAGGATGAGGGAAATCGCAGCACCCTTGAGGAAAGTATTCTGGAAACTAGTCAGGATAAGAATTACCGTGTGCTGATTCTGGATTCCTCCTGCGTTGTTACCTATGATACGGGTTATGAGGATGTCGGGAAAACCCTGCTTCTGCCCGAGGTGGTGCAGGCATTGCAGCATAAGGATACCGCCAAGGAACAGAAAAACGGCAATGTATATGCTGCTGCGTCTATCATGGGCGCAGGAGATACGCGCGTGGGCGTTGTGCTGATTGTAGACGGGCTGACGGATGTGCATGATACCCTTGGGGATATCGGCAGAGAGGCGTATCTGCTTCTGGGCACACTGGTGCTTCTGGTGCTGATTGTGATGGTGATTGTTTCCAAGGTCTTTACGGAGCCTGTGAAAAATCTGATTGGTGTCATTCGGAAAATGTCCGAGGGGCATTTTGAACAGCGCGCGAAGGTGAATGGTCTGATTCATAATGAAATTGTAGACCTTGCGCTTTCCTGCAACCAGATGGCGGATCAGCTGGAAAAGGTCGAATCCAGCCGCCAGCAGTTTGTTTCCAATGTATCGCATGAACTGAAAACACCGTTAAGCTCTGTAAAGGTGCTGAGCGAATCCATTTTATTGCAGGAGGATGTCCCGAAGGAGATGTATGTGGAATTTCTGCATGATATCACCTCTGAGGTGGACCGCATGACGGAAATCATCAATGACCTGCTGACGCTTGTAAAGCTGGATCAGAAGGAAATCCCGCTGAATTTCAAGGATACGGATTTAAATCAGAGGATGGCGGATATCATCAAACGCCTGCAGCCAATGGCGGATGCCAAGCATATTTCCCTGCAATGGGATGCGGCGAAGGAGGTTCACGCCGAGGCGGACGAAATGAAGCTTTCGCTTGCCATTTCCAATCTGGTGGATAATGCGGTGAAATATACCCCTGAGGAAGGGACGGTCAAGGTCTCTCTGGATGCGGATCATCAGAATGTATTCATCAGCGTGGCGGATACGGGCATCGGGATTCCCGAGGATGAGGTCAACCGTATTTTTGAACGCTTTTACCGCGTGGATAAAACAAGAGACAGAGAAACCGGCGGCACGGGTCTTGGGCTTTCCATTACCCACAGCACGATCATGATGCATAAGGGCAGCATCAAGGTAAACAGCAAGGAGGAGGAAGGCACAACTATTCTGGTGCGGATTCCCCTCAAGCAGCCTGCATTACACGGATAAAGGAGGGATTTTATGGCACAACGAAAATCATTGGTGCGAAAGGTGATTGTTCTGTTTATTGCGCTGGTCATACTGATCCCCTGTTCCGTTCTGATTTATGATGCTACGGTTTCATCGAGCGAGGAAAAAGTGGATTTTTATTATATGATGAGTGACGGCGGCATGGGCGCCCTGGAGAAAAAGATTCCCAAGGCGGACAGACAGGAAACACTGGAAACAGTGCTTGCAACGTTGCAGGAAGGCCCGAAGGCGGATGGTGCAACGGCTTCCATGCCGCAGAATCTGGAAATACGTTCTGTTACGCTGGAGCGAAACACCGTTACGGTGGATTTTTCCGCCGAATATCTTCAGATGGATGATTTGGAAGAGGTTATCTGCCGTTCCTCTGTTGTCTGGACGCTGACCTCTCTGGATTTCGTGAAGAATGTGCGGATTCTGGTGGAGGGGGAACCTCTGCTGGATCATAACGGCGAAGCCTACGAGGTTTTCAACCGAAATAATGTCTGGATTGATACGGAAATTTCTGCGGAAACCACAGGCTATGCGATTCTGACGCTGTATTTCGCGAATGCGGAAGGAACCGATCTGGTTGCGGAGGAACGTGTGGTAGAGGTGAATGCAAACCAGACAAGAGAAAAAACCGTTCTGGAACAGCTGATTGCAGGGCCGGAGGAAAAAGGCAGCGTTGCCACCATTCCCGTCGGCACAAAAATCAGAGATGTGACCACAACGGATGACGGTACCTGCTATGTCAACCTGAGCGAGGAATTTGTGCTGAAGCATACAGGCGGCGAAAAGGAAGAGCTGCTGACGATTTATTCCATTGTGGATTCCCTGTGCAGATTGGATCAGATTGACCGCGTGCAGTTTTTGATTGAAGGGAAGAAGCTGGATACCTATAAGGATAATTTGCAGTTTAAAACACCCTTTACGGCGGTGGACAGCATCAGACGGCTTGAGGAGAGATAAGAGGAGAACAGAAATGAAGCGTCCGATTCTCTGGACAACAATTTTCATGATTTGTGGAATATATATGAGACTGGGCATATCAAAAGTGATATGTCTGGTCTCTTTTCTTTTTCTGCTGTTTTTTACTTTTCGTTTTGTGATAAAAAAGAAAAAACCTCTTTATCTGCTGTTTCTGCTTTTTGTTCCGCTTGGGTTCCTTCTGGCAGAGGTGCATTGGATGAATTGGCAGGTGGATGAATTCTTTTCTTCCCAGACCGTCACGGGCGAGGGGGTGATTTTGGAGGAAGGAGAAACCACCTTCGGTAATCAGAAGCTGACCCTTTGGTGCAGGCTGGAAAAGCAGCAGAAAGCCTGTAAGGTCTATGCCGTTTGGGCAGGAGAGGAACGCTTTCGGGAGGGGGAGAGAGTTACGTTTTCGGGCGAAATTGTGCCGTTTTCCAAGCAAAGCTACCCCGGCAGTTATGATGAACAGCTGTATCTTCTGACAAATGGCTATGAGTATAAGCTATATCCGTATGAAATCAAAGTGACGGGGCAGGATACCTCTCTTTCTGTTCGGCTTGCACAGGCGAGAGCAGGCGTGCAGGGAATTCTGGACAGAATTTTGCCTGCGGAGGAAAGCGGACTGATGCAGGCGGTGCTGACAGGGGATAAGGAGGATATTCCCGAGGAAAGCTATGAATTATACAGCAAGGCAGGCGTGGTGCATGTGCTTTGCATTTCGGGGCTGCATCTGTCCATTCTGGCGTTGTATCTGGCGTTTTTTCTGGAAAAGGGTCTGGGCAGAAGCAGGCGTACCGCAGCAGTGGTGACGATTTTTGCGGTGTTCGCTTTCCTGCTTTTCATCAAAGCGTCCCCGTCCGCCTATCGTGCGGCGCTGATGATTACGTTTGTGCTTCTTGGCAGGGCTTGCTATCGTCTGCCGGATGCGCTGAATACCATGGCGATTGCGGCATGTATTCTGCTGCTTTTTCAGCCGTTATATCTCTTTCATGCAGGCTTTCAGCTTTCCTTCCTGACGGTATTCGGCATCTGGTTTGGGGTCGGCAGAATGGAACGGAAGAAAAAGAAGGAGAAGGGCAGGTTCGATTGGCTGAAGGAAAGTCTGCTTGTTTCCCTTTACGCTTCCCTGTTCAGCTATCCTGCCGTGGCGTATTATTTTTCCTCGGTTTCGTTGGTCGGCATTTTTGCAAATCTTCTGATTGTGCCGCTGTGTGGCTTGCTGCTGGGGTTTGGGCTTCTGAGCGTTGTGCTTGGTGCGGTTTACCTGCCGGCAGGGATATTCGCGGCAGGAAGCGTGTATGCCATTTTGCAGTTTTTCAAAATTGTCTGTACTGCTCTGGTTCGTCTGCCCTTTGCGTCTGTACTCGTCGGGTGTCCATCCTACCTGTCCATTGTGCTGTACTATGTCCTGCTGTTTTTCGTTCTGGAATACGGCAACAGAAGGGGTAGCTGGAAGGTCGGGGCGGTTCTGAGTGCGGCACTGTTCTGCGCGGTGTTTGAAAATCCACTGTTCCGTAAGGAAAATACGATTGCTTTTCTGGACGTGGGACAGGGCGATGCAGCGGTGATTTCTACATACGACGGCAAGGCGTATCTTGTGGACGGCGGCGGAAAATTCGGGCAGGAATTTGGCGAAAATGTCGGTAAACGCGTGGTTCTGCCCTATCTGGAATATCTGGGTGTATCCGCATTGGACGGCGCGTTTCTTTCCCATCCGGACAGTGACCATATGACGGGTTTGCTTGAGGTTCTGGAAACGATTCCCACGAAGGGGCTCTATCTTTCCGACTATGCCTTTGCGGAAAATGAGCAGACCGACCTGCTGAAAGAAAAGGTGGAAAAATACAATATTCCATTGTATACTATAAAAACAGGTGATTTCTCTCGGGAGGATACCTTCCTTTGCTTATATCCGACCGGAGATATAGCAGGAACGGGAGAGGAAAACCAAGGCTCTTTGGTGCTGCGCTACAGCTACGGCGGCGCGAATGTGCTGTTTACGGGGGATATTACCGCGGAGGAGGAACAGCAGCTTTTAGAGCAGGATGTTTCGGCGGATGTGCTGAAGGTAGCGCATCATGGCTCAAAATACAGCTCGGATGCCGCTTTTCTGGAGAAGGTATCACCGAAGGCGGCGGTCATTTCCTGCGGTGCGAATAATGTATACGGGCATCCGCACAAGGAAACTCTGGAACGCCTGCAAAAAACAGGTGCTGAAATTTTCCGTACGGATGAGGATGAAACTGTTCTCGTGACCATCGGAAAGGACGGCACAATCAACATAGAAACCATGACGGAAAGGAAACCGTTATATGAAAACATTAAAGAAAAACTGGAAAAATCATGAATTCAGCCGCTGCTATCTTTTCTTCGGCGAGGAAACCTTCCTGATTCGGGAATACGAGGCGGCACTGCGTAAAGCGATTCTGCCCGATGGCGCGGAAATGATGAATGAGGACAGCTTCGAGGAAAAACGGGCGACTGCGGCGGCAATCATGGATGCGGCGGAAACCCTGCCGTTTCTGAATGATAAGCGTCTGGTCATCGTGCGAAACAGCGCCTTTTTCCAGAAGGGCGGCAGAAAAGAGGAGGGCGAAAAGCTGAAAGCCTTCCTTGCTGATTTGCCGGAAACGGTCTGTCTGCTGTTTATTGAGGAAAAGGTCGAAAAAAATAATGCGCTGTATAAGGCGGTTGTGAAAAACGGACAGGCGATTGAGTTCAAGAAGCAGGCGGAAAAGGATTTAGGCACATGGATCAAAAAACGCTGCAAGGCAAACGGCATGCAGATGAGCGAAGGCGTGATGAATCTCTTTTTGCAGACGGTTGACCATGATATGGAAAATCTGGACGGCGAACTGCAAAAGCTGATTGCCTATAAGGGAGAGGAAACGGAAATCCGCGCGGAGGATATTCGTGCGGTCTGTACGGTTTCTCTCGAAGCAAGGGTGTTCGACCTTGTAAAGGCGGTGGCGGAAAAACGCCCTGAAAAGGCAGTGCAGATTTACCGTACGCTGCTTTCCATGAAGGAATCCCCGTATATGGTGCTTTCGCTGATTACCAGACAATTTCGCCTGATTCTGGAAACCATGCTGCTGACGCAGAACGGATTGACGCAGGAACAGATTGCAGCAAGGCTGGAGCTGCGCGAATTTGCGGTGAAGGAATATCAGCGGCAGTCGAAGCGTTTCCCTGCGGCAGGCTGGAAACAGGCGGTCAGGGATTGTTTGCAGGTAGATTTAGACATCAAATCGGGCAGGGCGGCAGAGGAAACTGCGGTGGAGCTGCTGATTATGAAATACGCGGCGTAATGGAATCGGTCGAAGGGGAGAGTTATTCTTTTTGAAAGGTATTTTTTTCACCCAGAAAGGTAGAGCGTTGGATGCTGTTTTTTCCGTATTTTTTGCGGATAGCATCCATGGCGGCATCTGCCTTTTTTTGTTTGCTCCAATCCTGCCCCAGAAGGGAAAGCTGCACGCAGTCCTCCTTACAAAGCTTGCCTGCACGCACGCCCAACAGCCGCAGAGGTTCGCCCTTCCAGACCTCATCAAAGCTTTCTGCCGCGGCGGCATAAACGGCATTGGTGCAGTCGATGGCATTGATCATCTGTTTCTGATGGGAATAGATTTTAAAATCGGCGGTTTTCAGCGTAACGGCAATTTCTTCTGCGCAAAGCTTTTCCTGCCGCAGACGCATGGAAACGGTTTCGGATAAGGCCAGAAGAATTTTGTGTGCGGTTTCGTGGTCGGTCACATCGAATGGGGTTGTGGTGCTGTTGCCGATGGATTTGCTTTCGGAGACTGCATCCGCAGATGCAACGGGACTGTCATCTATTCCGTTGGCATAAGCGTGGAGCAGCCTGCCGAAGCTTTTGAATTCCTTTTCCAAAAGCAGGGGCGGATACGCCGCCAGTTCGCCAATCGTGCGAATTCCCATTTTACGCAGACGCGGAGCAGTACGCCGCCCAACCATGAAAAGCTCCTCAATCGGCAGAGGCCAAAGCTTTGTTTCGATTTCTTCGGGGAAAAGGGTGATGCACTGATTCGGCTTTTTCAATTCGCCTGCCATTTTCGCCAGAAGCTTATTGGTGCTGATGCCGATATTGACGGTAAAGCCAAGCTCCTCAAAGATGCGTTTCTGTATGGCTTTTGCAGTCTCTATCGGTGCGCCGAACAGAGATTCCATCCCTGTATAATCCAGAAAGCCTTCATCTACACTGAATGGCTCGATGCGGTCGGAATATTCCGAAAGAATATCGAACATAGCGCGAGAGCATCTGGAATACAGCGCAAAATCGGGCGGATAGACTACCAAATTCGGGCATTTTTGCAGCGCATGCACAATCGGCTCGCCTGTTACAATGCCGTATTTCTTCGCAGGGGTGGATTTTGCAAGAACGATGCCATGGCGGTCCTCCATACTTCCGCCAATGATGGAGGGAATGGTGCGCAAATCGGTCGGTTCGCCTTTTTCCAGAAGGGAAACGGCAGTC
>JBNMGO010000141.1:0-4385 GCA_050872285.1 Anaerotignum sp. | reverse complement strand
TAAAAGACCCCTATGAAATGCACCATAAGGTACGCATTTCCGATGAAGCGATTGCGGCGGCAGTCAAGCTTTCCGCACGCTATGTAACAGACCGTTTCCTGCCCGATAAGGCGATTGACCTGATAGACGAAGCAGCCTCCTGTCTGCGTCTTTCCGTCTACACTTCGCCCACCTCCATCAAGGAGCTGGAAGCAAGAATTGCGGAACTGGAACAGGAAAAAGAGACTGCCATCAAGACAGAGGAATTTGAACAGGCGGCGGAAATCAAAAAGCTACAGGATGGTCTGCGTACGAGCCTGAAAGCCGCGAAAAAAGCATGGGAAACCTCTCATGACAGCGGCGAAATCGTCGTAACGGCGGATGATGTCGCAGAAATCGTTTCCCGTTGGACAGGGATTCCCGTCCAGAGTATGCAGGAAGAGGAAAGCCAGCGTCTGCTCCATCTGGAAGAAACCCTGCACAAAAGAGTCATCGGGCAGGAGGAGGCAGTTAAGGCACTGGCGAAGGCTGTTCGCCGCGGGCGTGTCGGTCTGAAGGACCCCAACAGACCCATCGGCTCTTTCCTGTTCCTTGGTCCTACAGGTGTCGGCAAAACGGAGCTTTCCAAAGCCTTGGCAGAGGCACTTTTCGGGGATGAAAACGCCATGGTGCGGATTGATATGTCCGAATACATGGAAAAGCACAGCGTTTCCCGTATGGTCGGCTCTCCTCCGGGCTATGTCGGCTATGAAGAGGGCGGTCAGCTGAGCGAAAAGGTGCGCCGCAATCCCTATTCCGTTGTGCTGTTTGATGAAATCGAAAAGGCATCCCCCGAGGTATTCAATATCCTCTTACAGGTGTTGGACGATGGACACATTACGGACGGACAGGGCAGAAAGGTGGACTTCAAGAATATCGTTATCATCATGACATCGAATGCAGGCGCGCGCAGCATTGCCGCACCCAAGCGTCTGGGCTTTACCAGCGTAGAAACACCCGAGCAGAGCTATGAAATGATGAAAAAAGGCGTGATGGATGAAATTAAGAACATCTTCAAGCCGGAATTCCTGAACCGTATTGATGATATCATCGTGTTCCATCCGTTGGAAAAGGAAGAAATCACAAGAATCGTGCAGCTTCTGGCAGACGGGATGACAAAGCGTGTAAAGGAAAACATGAATATCACCGTATCCTTTACGCAGAAGGCAATCGAAAAAATCGCGGAGGAAGGCTATGATAAGGCGTATGGCGCAAGACCGCTGCGCCGTGCTATCCAGTCCAAGATTGAGGATGCCTTTGCAGAGGAATATCTTCTGGGCAACATCAAGGCAGGGGATAAGGTTTCCATCGGTCTGAAAACCAACGGATTCAGCTTCCGTGTTGTGAAATGATACAGGATTTTATGCAAAAGATTTCAAAAAATTAGCTATACCTACAATCCATTTTGTGTTATAATCATAACCATAGTTTTATCCGCCGACAGCGGAGCATAAACAATGGTTCAGACGCTGAGCAGCTTTCTCTTCGGGCTGCTTCGGCGAGGCACAATAGAGAAACGAGTGGAGGTACTGAAAATGGCAGTAATCGAAGAATTGATCAGACAGGAAGACAATGGCACAATCAGTTTCGGCAATCATCTGATGGACGAAAAGAAAAAAGTCCTTGATTTTGAAGTGAATGGTGACTTATATAAAATCAAAACCTTTAAGGAAATCACAAAGCTGGAAAAGAACGGTAAAATGCTGCTGGAAACAGTTCCCGGCGCAACCGTACATAATTTTGCAGTAAACGAAAGAGGCGCAAGCTTCACTGTTGAGGGCGAGGAAGATACACAGATTACTATGGAACTGGAACCCGATACAGAATATAAGATTCTGATTGACGATGTGAATGTCGGCAAGATGAAAACAAATCTGGCAGGCAAGGTAAACTTCAGCGTAGAGCTTGGCAAGGATACCCCTTCCGTTGCAATCGCAAAAATCGGCTGATAAAAACGAAAAAAGGACTGTAGTCTTTGGATTGCAGTCCTTTTGTTATAGATAAAGATACGATTGAGGGAATGCTATGAAAATCAAAACAGTCTATCAATGTACAAACTGCGGATATCAAAGTCCGAAATGGGCAGGCAAATGCCCCGAATGTGGTGAATGGAATACGCTTGTGGAAACGGCGCAGGTAAAAGGTGGCGCAAAGGCAGCAAAAGCCGCACCCAAGCAGCCCGTTTCCCGTCTTTTGGAGGTGGAAACAGGGAATGACCAACGCCTTCTGACGGGCATTGCGGAATTTGACCGCGTGATGGGCGGCGGCATTGTGCGCGATTCGGTGACCATCATCACCTCGCCCCCCGGCGGCGGCAAATCCACCCTGAGCCTGATGGCGGCATCCGCCTTGGCGAAGCAGGGCTTTCGTGTACTCTATGCTTCGGGGGAGGAAAGCGACAGCCAGATTAAAAACCGCGCAGACCGTATTCTGGACACCATTGCGGAAAACATCTGGATTGTAGCGGACACCTCTATGGACAATGTACTGGACGCGATTCGGGAAATTGACCCCGATTTGATTATACTGGACAGCATCCAGACCTTTTCTCTGGCGGAATTTCTGCCTTCCCGGGCAGGCAATCCCACGCAGACCATGGAATGTGCGTCTGCCTTAGTGGCGCAGGCGAAAAATAAAAGCCGCCCCAGAGCGGTGCTGATGATTGGGCAGATGAACAAAAGCGACGAAATCGCAGGTCTGCGCGCCTTGGAGCATCTGGTGGATGCGGTGCTTGTGCTGGAGGGCGAGGGTGCAGATGAGCTGCGCTGTCTGGTCGCAACAAAAAACCGTTTCGGCAGTACGGGCGAAATGGGTTTTTTCACCATGACAGAAGCAGGGCTTGCGTCCATCGAAAACCCTTCGGCTTATTTTGTAACGAAAAGAGAAAAGGGCGACAGCGTTTCAGGCAGTGCGATTGCCGTCTTGAAGGAAGGCTCACGCCCTGTCATTGCGGAGATTGAAAGTCTGGTTTCGCCGTCCTTTACGCCATATCCCTCACGCATCAGCGAAACCATGAAGAAGGATACCATGAATACGCTGATTTCCATTCTGGAACAGCGGGGCGGCATCAAGCTGTATGATAAAAATGTAGTCATCAAGACCACAGGCGGTCTGTATCTGAAGGAACAGGCGGCAAATCTCGCCGTTCTGATGAGCATTGCATCCTCGGTTTATGATAAGCCGATTCCCTCGGATTGGGCGTTTCTTGCCGATGTCGGGCTGACGGGCGAATTGAAGCGTGTCCCTTCCATGGAAAGCCGCATCAGGGAGCTTGACCGTATGGGCTTCCGTCAGGTTTTCATTCCGGCAGGCGGCATGCGTGAGCTGCATCTGGAAAATATCCGCGTGGTGGAAGCGAAATTTTTGTCACAACTTCTGAATCATGTCTTTGGGAAAAAGGGAAATGCATAAAGAATACAGTTTTTTGTCCACAATATAAAGACATAAGTATTTCTTATGGTTGTATGACATAATTTGTGGTTTACGAATGGAAATTCCTGTATTATAATAGGGAGAAACTATGCTTTCGTAAACATAGCTAAAAAAGCTTTGGAATATTAAGCAATCTATACAAAAACCGAAAAAGGAGGTATCCCCCATGCAGAACGTAGAAATTAGAAAATTTAAAAAAGTTCTGGTTGCAAACCGTGGCGAAATTGCCATTCGTGTGTATCGTGCGCTGAATGAATTGGGCATTCAGACAGTAGGTATTTTCTCGAAAGAGGATAAATATGCGCTGTTCCGCACAAAAACGGACGAGGCTTATATGCTGAACCCCGAAAAAGGTCCTCTGGACGCATATCTGGATATCAATAACATCATCAAAATTGCGAAAGCAAAAGGCGTAGATGCGATTCATCCCGGGTATGGGTTCCTTTCCGAAAACCCTGAATTTGTTGAGGCGTGCGAAAAAGAGGGGATTGCTTTTATCGGCCCCAATGTAGATGTCATGTATAAAATGGGGGATAAGATTTCCTCTAAGAAAATGGCAATCGAATGTAATGTTCCCATCATCCCCGGCGTCGACCATGCAGTCAGAAGTCTGGATGAGGTAATGGAAGTCGCAGAAAAGGTCGGCTATCCCGTTATGCTGAAGGCATCCAACGGCGGCGGCGGCCGCGGTATGCGTATCGTAAATTCCGCGGCGGAAATGCCTAAGGAATTTGAAGAAGCAAGAAACGAAGCAAAGAAGGCCTTCGGCGATGATAAGATTTTCGTAGAAAAATATCTGCGTGACCCTAAGCATATCGAAGTACAGGTACTGGGCGATAAATACGGCAACGTGGTTCACCTGTTTGACCGTGACTGTTCCGTGCAGAGAAGACACCAGAAGGTAGTCGAATTTGCTCCCGCCTTCACCGTAAGCC
>JBNMGO010000257.1:0-2833 GCA_050872285.1 Anaerotignum sp. | reverse complement strand
AGGGTCAGCTTATCTGCTGTTTCTTCAAACACGATATCATAAATGGTACGCACGGTTGATTTTTTCATTCGCTTATTGGCACAGAAGCTTTTAAAATCATGCGTGCCGATGAAGCCTGCCGCCGCCCGCTTCATTGCCGCCACATCGAGCGTTTCCGCACAGCGGAAGGTATATTTCCGTTCAAACACGGGCGGACGCTTGCCAATCCAGAGGGAATAGGAATAATGCTTCGCCTTCGCGCTGAGCCTGCTATGGAACCGAGGGGGCATTTCCGCGATGGAAAGCGCCGCGATATCCTCGGGCAATCTTTCGTTAAAGGCATCCAGAAGTTGTGCCGCCGTGCCATTCCAATCCATATGGAAATTCATGACCTGTCCGGTGGCATGTGTGCCTGCGTCCGTTCTGCCGGAGCCGAAAACCTCTGTTTCCACGCCGCTGATTTCCTGTAGGACGCGCTCCAGTTTTTCCTGTATGGTGTTTTCCGTATTGCCCTGCTTCTGCCAGCCGTTATAGCGCGTGCCATCATACGCCAGAACCATTTTATAATTCTTCATGACTGCCCCTTACTGCTGCAGAACATGCAGAACACTGGGAACGAACTGTTTCTTTCTGGAAACCAGACCGGGAACGTGTACCCAGTTTTCTTCAGGCTTGCCGAATGCAGTTTCCACCAGTTCCTTCGCACCCTCGCCTGCGAATACCAGATCGGAGGATTCTGTCAGGATATTGGTCAGCAGGAAGAACAGCATTTCGCCATCCTTGACTGCGCCTTCCATATAAGCCGCGATTTTGGGGCGCAGCTGTTCCAGTTCTGTTTTATCCATGGAAGAAATCTGCCCTGCGCCAAAGTTTTTGTCGTTGCCGCTGAATTTTTTGAAATCCTGATAGAAAATTTCTTCGGGTGTTTTATCTGCAAGGCTGCTGCCTGCGCGGAACATTTTTTCCGCATGGTCCTGAATTTCAATGCCTGCGATTTTCGCCAGCTCCTCTGCTGCCTTTTTATCCTTTGCGGTGCAGGTAGGAGAACGGAACATCAGGGTATCGGAAATGATTGCAGAACAAAGCAGACCTGCGATTTTCTTATCCACTTCCACGTTATTTTCCTGATACAAGTCATAAATAATCGTGCCTGTGCAGCCTACGGGCTGATTGCGGAAGAATACGGGCAGAGCGGTTTCCATGCTGCCCAGTCTGTGATGGTCGATAATTTCCAGAATTTCTGCCTCATCGATGCCGTCAACCGCCTGTCCCTTTTCGTTATGGTCAACCAAAATGATTTTCTTATTATCCATATTCAGCAGGGAACGTCTGGAAAGCATGCCGCAATACTGTCCCTCTCTATCCAAAACAGGGAAATCTCTGTGGCGGATTTTTGCCAGGGTATCACGGATGTCGCTGATGAAATCCTCTCTGCTGAAAGTAATCAGATGGTCCTTTTTCATGAAATAACGCACGGGCGCGGACTGGGAAATCAGTCTCGCTACCATCAAAGTGTCATGGGGTGTGCTGATGATTTTACAGTTATTTTCCTTCGCCAGTTTCTGAATCGTTTTGGAGATAGGCGCACCGGTACAAACCACGATGCAGCCTGCGTTCATTTCGATGCCGCAAAGCTGATTTTCAAAACGGTTGCCTGTCAGCAGCATATCGCCGTCCTCTACATAATTTTCCAACAGGTCGGGGTTTGCCGCGCCAATCAGGATTTTGCCCTTTGTAATTTCTTCCTCGGGATCACCGACAATCATCGTGCCGTCAATCGCATCCAGAACATTGGTGTATTTTGTGTGCGCCATTGCGAGAATGCGTGTTTCGTAGATGTCCATATTTGCTGTCGCGATATCCTTAACGGAAATAATGCCCTCCAGCACGCCATTGTTTACAACAGGCATGGTGGATTCGCGCAGGTCTCTCATTTTATTCCAAGCATTTTTCAGAGAAATGCCCTCGCTCAGAGAGGGGGTGGGCTTAATCTCCACGTCCTTCACCTGAGTGCCGACATGACCGATGAATTCGGGGGTTTCCACATCGAAAAAGTCCAGGACATACTTTGTTTCGTTATTGACCTCACCTGCTCTTTTCGGCACAAATACGCCATCATCTGTTTTATTTTTCAATGCTGCATAGGCAATCGCAGAACAGATGGAATCTGTATCCGGATTCTTATGCCCAATGACAAATACCTTCTTTTCCTTTAACATTTTTGTTCCTCCCTAAAAAATCTCTACTCTTTCTATCGGAAATTTTCCAATATTTTACCAAATTAGTATATCCTATAAAACAGCAGAAGGAAAGCGAAAACGGGATTTTCGTGAACTTGCTCACTTTGCCGTTCATTTACTGCTCTTTTACATAAAAAATGTCCTGATTGGAAAATCAGGACTCGGAAGGTGCCACCCGGATTTGAACCGGGGGTAGAGGTGTTGCAGACCTTTGCCTTACCACTTGGCTATGGCACCGTATTCGGTTGTTGGTTATAAGTATACTCTCCTTTTAGGGTTTCGTCAATCCTTTTAATAAATCTCCTGCCCCTTTTTGTAAGCCTCTCTTGCTTCATTCAAAGTCATGTGATAATAGCCTCTCATGTCATCTGGGTAGTCCGTCAATAATGCGTCATCGTGCCATTTGCATACAGGGCAAAATTCATAGGAATTATATTCTCCAAACACATGCTTTCCGCAAACGGGACAAAGATGCTTTTCATCCTTCATTTTTATCACTCCTTCCTTATATAAAAAAAGAAACCTTAATTTAATAAAATCAAGATTTCCTGAAAAAGGCGCCACCCGGATTTGAACCGGGGATAGAGGTGTTGCAGACCTTTGCCTTACCACTT
>JBNMGO010000342.1:0-2036 GCA_050872285.1 Anaerotignum sp. | reverse complement strand
CTTTCTGCCAAACATGAAAATCCCTCCCGATTATTTTCTTTCTGCAATGCGTTTTGATTGCCTTGTTATTGTTTCCTTCCGCCGCGCGAAAAACCCCGTCTTTTTCTGGCAGAGCCGACAGATTTTAACAAAAATACGCGCCTGCTCATACCATGTCTTGCAGAAAAAATATCTGCTTTCTTCCCCTGCAAACATGGTATAATAATAAAAACATCGTTTGAAATTTGATTTAATAAAGGAGTGTCCCTCTATGGCAAACAGAAAAAGCGGTATCCTCCTGCATCCGTCCTCCCTGCCGTCCTTCTTCGGCGTAGGTGATTTCGGGCAGGCGGCGTATACCTTTCTTGATAAGCTGGCAGACGCCAACCAGACTCTCTGGTAGATTCTGCCCCTCGTCCCCACCGATGCAGGCGGCTCGCCCTATTCCAGCTGCTCCGCCTTTGCAGGCAATCCCCTGCTCATCAGCCCCGAATTGCTTCTGGAAGATGGTCTGCTGAGCGAAACGGATTTGCAGAACGCCATCGTTCCCCCTGCTGCAAGGGTTGATTACGAAAAAGCGGCGGCGGCAAAGCTGCCCCTGCTCGAAAAAGCCTTTCAAGCCTTTCAGGCAAAGGAAAAACCTGCGGATTATGCCGCCTTTCAGGCTGAAAATGCCTACTGGCTCGAGGATTACGCCCTCTATACCGCATTAAAGCAGCATTTTCTTTCCGTCCGCGCCAAGGAAAAAGCTTCCACCGAGGATTTTGACCTCTTCTGCGAGGAATGTGCAGGGCTTTCCCTTTCCCAAGAAAAGCTGCACGAATACTATGACAATGCGTCCTGGGTTTCCTTCCCCCGTGGTCTGAAAAGGCGAAACGCCCTTTCTCTGAAAAAATGGAAAAAACAGCTTGCGCCTGCCATCGAAAAAGAAATTTTCCTGCAATATATCTTCCAGAAGCAGTGGCAGGCAGTCAAAGCCTACGCCAATCAAAAGGGGATTTCCATCATCGGCGATACCCCCATTTTCGTCTCCTATGACAGCGCGGATGTCTGGGCGCATCAGAAGCTTTTCCGTCTGGACAGCAAAGGCTTCCCGACCTGCGTCACAGGTGTGCCGCCCGATTATTTCAGCGAAGCGGGACAGCTTTGGGGCAATCCGCATTACGCATGGAAACAGCATGAAAAAACAGGCTTTGCATGGTGGCTTTCCCGTATCCAAAAGAATTTGCAGGATGTGGATATCCTCCGCATTGACCATTTCCGCGGCTTTTCCGCCTGTTGGGAAGTGGAATTTGGCGCAGAGGACGCGCGCGGCGGCAAGTGGGTTTCCGCCCCGGGCGAAGCGTTTTTCTCTCTCCTGAAAGAAAAACTCGGCTCCCCTCTCCCCCTCATCGCGGAGGATTTGGGCATTATTACGGATGAGGTTGCCGCCCTGCGTAAGTTTGCAGGGCTCCCCGGCATGCGGATTTTGCAGTTTGCCTTCGGGCAGGAGAAAAATAACCCTTATCTGCCCCATTGCTACGATAAAAACACCGTTGTCTATACCGGCACGCATGATAACGACACCACAAACGGATGGTATCAGACCGCGACGGAGCAGGAAAAGGATCATTACCGCCGCTATCTGAACGTGGACGGCTCCAATGCCGCTTGGGATTTCATCCGCCTTGCCTTTTCTTCCCCTGCGGATACCGCCATCGTCCCCCTGCAGGATGTCCTCTCCCTCGGCACAGAGCACCGCATGAATATCCCCGGCACAACAAAGGGCAACTGGGGCTTCACCTTCTCCTTCGATTGGTGGCAGGAGGGGTGCAGTGAAGGTCTGCGCTATCTTTCCGCCCTGTTCGGCAGGAATGAACAGACGGGAAAAGCAGAAGATACAGCGGAAGAAACCGACGAATTTCTCCGTTAAGTTGCTTTTCCCCTTCCTTTGTGCTACAGTAATAAGATGTAAAAAAATGTGCAAAAACCTTTTCTGAAAGGGAGGAAAAATATATGTGTGGCTTTTGCGGCTTTACCGGGCAGATTGCTTCGCCCGCAGAAATTCTGGAATCAAT
>JBNMGO010000097.1:0-5609 GCA_050872285.1 Anaerotignum sp. | reverse complement strand
CGCCGCCTTTGATTTCCTTGGGTACCTTTGTGTTCTTAGGGAAGGGCTGAATATTTGGCCCTCTGACAACCTTCACACATTCGCCTTCGGGTGCAGGGGGGATAATCAGGTTATCATTTACCATGAAATGTTCAGGCATGGAAACCAGAGGTGCTTCGCCCAGAGTATGAGGGTCTGTCACAACGCCTGCCAGTGCGGATGCAACGGCTGTTTCGGGGCTGACGATATAAACCTGTGCGGATTTTGTCCCACTTCTGCCTTCAAAGTTTCTGTTGATGGTACGCAGGGAAACGGCATTCGTTGCAGGAGCCTGTCCCATGCCGATGCAGGGGCCGCAGCCACATTCCAGAATACGCGCGCCTGCGGAAATGATATCTGCCAGTGCACCGTTTGCCGCAAGCATATTCATTACCTGCTTGGAGCCGGGTGCGATAACTAAGCTGACATCAGGGTGAACGGATTTGCCCTTGAGCAGTGCCGCAACCGTCATCATATCGGTATAAGAGGAGTTTGTGCAGGAGCCGATGGCAACCTGATCCACCTTCAGACCTGCAACATCCTTTACCTGTTTGATGTTGTCGGGAGAATGAGGGCAGGCAACCAGAGGTGCGATTTCGTCCAAAGCAATCGTTACTTCCTCATCGTAGGTTGCGTCTGCGTCAGCGGAAAGCTCGATCCAGTCCTCGCCGCGTCCCTGTGCGTCAAGGAATTTCTTCGTCACCTCGTCAGAAGGGAACACGGATGTGGTTGCGCCCAGCTCTGCGCCCATGTTTGTAATGGTTGCTCTCTGGGGAACGGAAAGCGTCTTTACGCCTTCGCCTGCGTATTCCATCACCTTGCCGACACCGCCCTTTACGGAAAGACGGCGCAGAACCTCAAGAATAACGTCCTTCGCTGTTACCCAGGGGGAAAGCTTGCCTGTCAGATTTACGCGGCAAACCTTGGGCATTGCCAGATAATATGCACCGCCGCCCATTGCTACGGCTACATCCAGACCGCCTGCGCCAATCGCAAGCATACCGATGCCGCCGCCTGTGGGAGTGTGGCTGTCGGAGCCAAGCAGGGTTTTGCCGGGCTTGCCGAAGCGTTCCAGATGCACCTGATGACAGATGCCGTTGCCGGGCTTGGAGAAATAAATCCCGTGCTTGCTTGTTACCGTCTGGATATATTTATGGTCATCTGCATTTTCAAAGCCTGTCTGCAGGGTGTTGTGGTCGATATAAGCAACGGATTTTTCCGTTTTGACACGGGGAATCCCAATGGCTTCAAACTGCAGATATGCCATGGTACCTGTGGAGTCCTGTGTCAGTGTCTGGTCGATTTTGATGGCAATTTCCTTCCCTGCCACCATTTCACCGGATACCAGATGGTTTTTAATCAGTTTTTCGGTAATATTCATTCCCATATTCTCTTCCTCCTAAGAAAACTGTTTGATGAAATTTTATTTTTTTAAACAAATCCTTTTTACAGAATCCCTGCCTGCTTTGCCAGTTCGGGCAGAAGTTCGCTCATGGCTGCCTCCATCTCTTCCTCACTGATGAAGGTCATACGCCCGTCGCTGTACTGTTTGTCTACCCATTCCTTCAGAATTGCAGTGCGAGGATCATTCTTGCTGATTTTATCTGCGCCCTCCAGATGCAGGGTCTGGTTCAGCCAGTAAGCAACGCCGGCAAGACCGGAGTTTTTGTTGACCTCCACGCTCAGAGGACGGTTCAGCAGCTTTGCTGTGTTGAAGATGTTATAAATTTCCTCATCCTTCGCAACGCCGTCTGCGTGAATACCGGCTCTGGTTACATTAAAGTCACGCCCGACGAAGGGGGTGCGAGGGGGGATTTTATAGCCAAGCTCTTTTTCGTAAAATTCTGCGATTTCCGTAATCACGGTCGGATCCATGCCGTCCAGTGTCCCTCTCAGGGAAGCATATTCCATCACCATTGCTTCCAGAGGGGTGTTGCCTGTGCGCTCGCCGATGCCCAGAAGAGAGCAGTTTACGGAAGAGCAGCCGTACAGCCAAGCCGTTGTGGAATTGACAACCGCCTTATAGAAATCGTTATGCCCGTGCCATTCCAGCAGTTCGGAAGGAATCTGCGCGAAGTGGTTGACACCATAGATGATACCGCCGACAGAACGGGGCAGGGTAGCACCGGGATATGGCACGCCATAGCCCATCGTATCGCAGAAGCGGATTTTTACGGGCAGCTGATATTTATCCATCAGCTTTTTCAGCTCCGTTGCAAAGGGAACCACGCAGCCGTAGAAATCGGCTCTTGTGACATCCTCAAAATGACAGCGGGGCGTAATGCCCATATCCAGTGCAGCCTCTACGATTTCCAGATAGCCGTCAATCGCCTGCTTTCTGGTTTTGTGCAGCTTATTGAAAATGTGATAGTCGGAGCAGGAAACCAGAATCCCACATTCGGGCATCCCCATTTCCTTAACCAGCTTGAAGTCCTCCTTTGTGGCACGAATCCAGCCTGTGATTTCGGGGAATTCATAGCCAAGCTCGCGGCAGGCTTCAATCGCTCTGCGGTCATTTTCGCTGTAAAGGAAAAATTCGCACTGTCTGATTTTGCCCTTAGGGCCGCCTAAGCGGTGCATCATATCATACAGCGTTGCAATCTGCTTCGGTGTATAGGGTGCGCGGGACTGCTGCCCATCGCGGAAGGTGGTATCTGTCAGCCAGATTTCCTCGGGCACGTTCATGGGTACCTGACGGTAGTTGAATGTAACCTTCGGCACTTCGTCATAGCTGTAGTTATCACGATACAGGTTTGGTTCAGGAATATCCTGCAGGCTGTATTTATAGCGTCTGAGCTCCAAGAGGTTGGTTTTGTCGTTATAAGTGATCAAAGTTCTCACTCCTTCTATCTGGATTTTCCTTTCGGATTTGTTTGTCATACAAAAACAAGTGCATCGCAGGTTGTTTTATATTTATAGAATATATCAATCATAACGCCATCTGTCAAGAGAAAATGATAAAAAAACTAAATATATGATAAAATAGCTGAAAATTCCTGTTTTCTTTGAATTTATAAGGTTTTGTTAAAAATACATTAAAATTATTTCTATAAAAAATAATGAAAATTTTTAATATATTAGTTTTTATCTTGGAAAACAATGCGGAAATTCTATAGATGAATTGAGATAGATTTTCTGTTTGCGTGATAAAAACCCTGATTTTGCGTGAAAAAAAGGGAAACCTGTGCTATACTCAGAAAAGATAGGAGTGAGAAAGTATGATTGAGCGTTTTCCTGTTCGGGCACCGGGGGAGCATGGTATGGAGCAGCGGATGCTTTATATCTACCTGCCCGAGGAATATTACGAAAAACCAAAGCGGCGGTACCCCGTTTTATATATGTTTGACGGACATAATGTTTTCTATGATGCAGATGCCACCTACGGCAAAAGCTGGGGGATGGAGCAGTATCTCAAAAAAAGCGGCAGAAAGATGATGGTGGTTGCGCTGGAATCCAGCCGCGCGCCCGACCATGGCAGGCTGAAGGAATATGCCCCGTTTTCGTTTACGACCGAGGAAACAGGCGAGATTATCGGCAGAGGGCAGGAAACCATGGATTGGTTTGTGCATGTGCTCAAGCGGACGGTGGATGCCCAGTACCGCACCAAAGCAGACCGCAGGCACAGCTTTCTGGCAGGCTCCTCCATGGGAGGGCTCATGACGCTTTATGGGCTTCTGGCGTATCCTACGGTCTTTTCGCGCGGCGCGGCACTTTCGCCCTCGCTCTGGATTGATGCGGAAAAGGTGAAGGCGATGATTCAGCATGCGAAAATCAAACGCAATACCGTGCTTTACATGGATTACGGCGCATTTGAATTTGCTGACCATCCGCACAGCCGCCGTATTTTCGCGGAAATCAGCGCATTGCTGATGGAAAAGGGCGTTCTGCTTAACAGCCGCATTGTTCCGCGGGGAACGCACTGCGAGGCAAGCTGGGAAAAACAGATTCCGTTTTTTATGAAAACGCTGTTTGAATAAGAAATAATGTGAACAAAAGATAACAGGAGGGATGTTCTATGAAAAATTTTGTATTTCTTTCCCCGAATTTCCCCACAAATTATTGGAAATTCTGCAAGGAACTGAAGGAAAACGGCATGCGTGTGCTGGGCATCGGGGATGAGCCATATGAACAGCTGGATGAGAACGTGAAAAACAGCCTGCACGAATATTATAAAGTTGGTAGTCTGGAAAATTATGATGATGTGTATCGCGCCGTTGCGTTTTTCGCCTTCAAATATGGGCGGATTGATTTTCTGGAAAGCAATAATGAATACTGGCTGGAGCAGGATGCACACCTGCGGACGGATTTCAATATCACCACAGGCTTTCAGGTGCAGGATATGCCGCGGATGAAATATAAATCCAAAATGAAGGAAGCGTACAGGGAAGCAGGGCTCGCGGTTGCGCGCTATACCCTTGTGGAAAGCATGGAGGACTGCCGCCGCTTTGTTGCCGAGGTCGGCTATCCCGTTGTGGCAAAGCCCGATAACGGCGTGGGCGCCTCCCATAATTTTAAGATTACGAATGATGCGGAGCTTGCATCCTTCTATGAACAGCGGCACGAAGGCGTTGTTTATATCATGGAGGAATTTGTCAATGGCGAGGTCTGCTCCTATGATGCCATTATCGATTCCAAGGGGAATATTCTCTTTGAAACAGGCAATGTAACCCCCGGCTCCATCATGGATATGGTCAATAAAAATGATGACTGTAAATTCTATATCGTGAAGGATTTGCCTGAGGACACCAGACGGGCAGGGCGCGCCACAGTGAAAGCCTTCGGCGTCAAAAGCCGTTTTGTGCATTTTGAATTTTTCCGCCTGCGTGAAGACCAGAAGGGACTCGGCAAGGCAGGCGAGATTATGGCACTTGAGGTCAATATGCGTCCCTGCGGCGGTTTCGGCCCCGATATGATGGATTACGCAAACAGCACGGATGTCTATAAAATCTGGGCGGATATGATTGCCTTCGACCGTTCCACAAAGCCCGAGGGCGCGCATGCGTTCTGCGCCTATGTCGGCAGAAGGGACGGCAAGCAGTATCGGCTGAGCCACGAGGAAATTCTTTCGCGCTATGGCGAGGCTGTCCGCATGACAGGTCGCCTGCCCGATGCGCTGAGCGTTGCTATGGGCAATCAGTTCTATATGGCAACCCTGCCTGATTTAGCGGCGGTAGAGGCATTTTTCGCCGCTGTGTCGGATTTGGCATAAAATATTTTCATACACATAAATAAAAACGCCGCGAGAGAAGAGTTTCTCCTGTACGGCGTTTTTTGTTTTATGGTTGCTTATTCGGAAATCCGCTTGACGGGAATGGAAATCTCCGTCAGAAATTTTTCCGTATCACTCGTCAGTCCTTCATCCACCATCGTAATCTCTCGGGAAAAGCCTGCGACCTCTAAGCGGTTTTCATGGAGATAGGCGAGCAGCTTTTCATACTGCTTCGGTGCCTGCGGATGGCTCCCCCGAAAGCGGACACGCACACAGGTTGTTTCGGGCAGAAGCAGCGTTTCGCCCTGAAAGCGATCCTCTGCATCCAGCACAAGAAATATCCCGTCATAATGTGAAACAGAACCCTCCTGCAGATGCTCTG
>JBNMGO010000225.1:0-3240 GCA_050872285.1 Anaerotignum sp. | reverse complement strand
TTTCCCGAACCCTTCCGCGGCAATCAAAAAGGAGTTCACTTTTGTGAACTCCTTTTTGATGTCTTTTATTCCGTTTCATCGACCTGTTTTTTCAGGAACACAAATTTCCCATTCTGAATCTTTTTCAGATAAGCCGTATCGCGGATAGCATCCCCGTTATCATCGAAGGTAATATCCCCTGTCACGCCGGCATAATCCACTTCATACAGGGCGTTTCGCAGATCCACGCTTGTCAGCACATCCTTCGTTCCGTCAAGGCTTTCCAGTGCCGTCACCATCGTCATATAGGCATCATAGCCCAGCGCGGAAACCGCCGCAACCTCGTCCGTGCCGCCGTTGAGCGCGATTCTCTCCGCGTCCTGCTTCAGATAGGACTGGAAGCCGCGGATGAAGGTTTTCGCCTGTGTGGTCGCGTTTTCCTCAAAGGGAGAGGAGAATACAACGCCTTCCGCCGCCTCGCCGACAGCCTTCACCATGGAAAGGTTTTCCCAGGTATCCGCCGCAAGAATGGGCGCGGTAATGCCGCTTTCGCGAATCTGGGGCAAGAGAACCTCCGCCGCCGCCGTGGAGCAGGGCAGGAAAATGCAGTCCGGGTTGGCTTTCTGTATGGTTTTGAGAATTTCGTCAAAATCGGTTTCGCCTGTGCGGTAAGCCTCGTCTGCAACCACCGTTCCGCCGATTTTCTCATCCGTAAATGCCTGTCGGAAATAAGCCGCAATCCCTGTGGAATAATCATCCCCGTTCTGGCTGATGACAGCGGCGGTTTTGTATCCCTGCTCCGCCGCATAGGATGCCATCACTCTGCCCTGGAAGGGATCCATGAAGGTCGTGCGGAAATAATATTTATTGCCTGCGGTCACCTGCGGATTTGTGCAGGATGCGCCGATGGCAGGCACGTTTGCGTCCGCGAAGGTCTGCCCTGCGGCATTGGAAACGCCCGAGCCGTAGGAGCCGATGACCCCTGCAACGCCTTCCAGAATCAACCCTTCCGCCGCGGTAACAGCCGCCACCTTATCAGATTGGTTGTCCGCCTCGACCAGCTCAATGTTGTATACCGTACCGTTCAGCTCCACCGTCGGCACAATCGCATTGGCGTAGCGGATGCCTAAAACCTCCTGCTTGCCGCCGTCGCTGTTTTCGCCTGTTGTCGGCTCAAATACGCCGATTTTAATCGTGTGCGTGGCTTCGGTTTCGTCCTCCTCCGCCGCTGTAATCTGTGTGCCGGGGCCGGAAGAAGCCGCATCGTCATTGTCATTGCCGCCGCATGCCGCCAGAGAGAATGCCATCACAGAGGCAAGCAGAAGCGCAGTCATTTTTTTCATTCTTACAACCTCCCATAAATGGATTCCGGAAAGCATCAAACCGGAAAATGTCGTTTTTGAAAGGAACCGGAAGACCTTCTTCGCGAAAAAAGCAGAAGGGATGCTTTTTGTGTTCCTCAAAATATTACCATAAGATGCCCTCCGGCGCAAGAAACGGATATCTTGGACTGGTAAAGTGCGTTTTTTTTCAGTATAATAAAAAGGGAATTCAGTCGGTTTTCGCAAACGACAGAGAGGAAAAGAAAAAAAGGAGGAATTGCTTTTGGCTAAGGTAGATGAAATTTTTAAGGCAAACTGCAGACAGATTCTGGAGCATGGCTTTTCGACGGAAAATGAAAAGGTGCGCGCCGTCTGGGAGGACGGTACCCCTGCGTATACCATTAAAACCTTCGGTGTGGTGAATCGCTATAATTTACAGGAGGAATTTCCGCTGATGACACTGCGCTATACCAACTGGAAGGCAGCGATTGAGGAAATTCTCTGGATCTGGCAGAAAAAATCCAATAATATACACGATCTGAACAGCCATATCTGGGATTCCTGGGCGGATGAAAACGGTTCCATCGGCAAGGCGTATGGCTATCAGCTTGGCGTGAAATATCAATTCCCCCATGGCGAGATGGATCAGGTGGATAACGTGCTGTGGCAGTTAAAAAATACGCCTGCGTCCAGACGAATCATGACGAATATCTATAACTTTGCAGACCTGATGGAAATGGGTCTGGAGCCATGCGCTTACAGCATGACCTTCAACGTGACGGGCAATAAGCTGAACGCGATTCTCAATCAACGCTCTCAGGATACGCTGACCGCAAATAACTGGAATGTGGTGCAGTATTCCGCACTGCTGATGATGTTCGCACAGGTGAGCGGTCTGGAGCCCGGCGAACTTGTACACGTCATCAGTGACATGCACCTGTATGATAGACATATTGATATGGTAAAGACCATGCTCGACCGCGAGCCTCTGCCTGCGCCCAAGGTGCGCCTGAACCCCGATGTAAAGAATTTCTACGATTTCACGGTGGATGATTTCATCGTGGAGGATTACGAATACGGCAAATCCATCGGGCGCGTGCCTGTTGCGATTTGATTGCCAATAAGGAGGAAAAACATGGATATTATCGTTGCCGTTGATGCAAATTGGGGCATTGGCAAGGACGGAGACCTTTTGCAGCGCATTTCCGCGGATATGAAATATTTCCGTCAGAAAACAACAGGGAATGTGCTTGTGATGGGGCGGAAAACACTGGAATCCTTCCCGAATCAAAAGCCCCTGCCCAATCGGGTGAATATCGTGCTGACGAAAAATAAAGACTATCAGGCGGAGGGCGTTGTGCTGTGCCATGACCTGGCGGAGCTGCTTGCCGTTCTGGAAAATTATGCCGATAAACAGGTTTTTGTCGCAGGCGGCGGTACGGTTTACGCACAGCTTCTGCCGCAGTGCGAACGTGCCTATGTCACGAAAATTTATCAGACCTATCCCGCGGATACCACCTTCCCGAATCTGGATGAAAATCCCGATTGGGAGTTGGAAGAGAAGGGCGAAATGCAGGAGGAGAAGGGGATAAAGTTTTCCTTCGATGTGTATAGAAAGAGAAAATAAAAAAGAGCCGAAAGGCTCTTTTTTGATGTATTAACGGCGCAAGCGCCGATTGGGCGCAGTTGCGCCAAGGCTGACAGTGCTGCGCACTGGGTGAGCGCAGTCGCGCAAAAAATATTTCTTGGTGAAGATGAGGATTCGCCCGTTTGGAACTGTTTCGGCAAAACAGAGGTTTTCTTCCTTACTTTTTATGCTAAAAAGTAACAAAAACTTGGAACCCGTTTCGCAATGGGTTCCAAACCTCCGCACCCGAGGAAAGGGACACAAGGTTTCCCTTTCCAAACCCTTCCCCTCAGACCCGAAAGGGTATGGAGA
>JBNMGO010000320.1:0-2255 GCA_050872285.1 Anaerotignum sp. | reverse complement strand
GGCTATGATTTGCAGGCGGATGTGCTGAAGGTCGGGCATCATGGCAGCAGCACCTCAAGCAGTCAGGCGTTTTTGCAGGCGGTACAGCCGAAATATGCCGTCATCAGCGTCGGCGTAGGCAACAGCTATCACCATCCCGAAGAGGAAACCCTGCAGCGGCTGCAAAGTATCGGCGCAGAGATTTACCGTACTGATTTGCAGGGGAATATTGTCTGCACCACAGATGGGAAAAATATCGCCTTCAACTGCAATAGCGTAAGCAGCACTACCGTTTATGCGGACGCGGCGCAAAACAACACCCCTGAGGAGGAGGTTGTTTATATTGCCAACAAGAAATCGAAGAAGTTCCATCTGGAAAGCTGTGCATCCCTGCCGGATGAGGAAAACCGCGTGTATCTGGAAAGCAGAGAAAGCGCCATTTCCCTTGGCTATACGCCCTGCGGCACCTGCAAGCCATAAAAGGAGGAGAAGAAAATGCTTGTGATTGTAGATCGATTCGAGGGGGACTATGCGGTTCTTCTGGAAGGAAATCAGACAAGAGACATCCCGAAACAGGCGCTTGCCGCGGATATTCGGGAGGGAGACGTTGTTTTTCCGGATACGGACGGCATCTGGAAAAAGGATGAAGTGGCAACGGAAATGAGAAAATCTCAAATTGCAAAAAAGATGGACGCATTATGGGAATAAAGCAGTTGAATTTCGGATGCAGTAAACTGTATGCAAAAGAAACACCCTGCGCAAAAGGGATTTCATTTCGCACAATGTTTTTGTATAGATATTTACACAATTTTCTGTCTGTGTGTACAAATGTGTTTGGAGATGGGTGAAATGATGAAAAACGGAAAAATATAGCTGATTTTCGTTGGTATATTTTGTCTAAATTTACCTATTTGTATACATGATAGAATTTTGTGTATCTATTTTTGTACATAGGGATTGCGTTTTGTCCGCGCTTTTTCTGAATTGACAGGGCGCAGATAAGGGGTATAATGAATGATACATCATTCTTATTTACAACATACAAAAGATAAAAAGAGTTTAATTGAGTTTCAAATGAGGAGGGACCACGTATGAAAAAGACAGGTGCCCAACTGATTCTGGAGGTTCTGCTGGAACACGGCGTGGATACGGTTTTTGGGTATCCCGGCGGCGCAGCGCTGAATGTATATGATGCGCTGTATGAATATCAGGATCGAATCAAGCACATCTTAACAGCCCATGAACAGGGCGCGTCTCATGCGGCGGACGGCTATGCCAGAGCCACAGGGAAAACGGGCGTTGTTTTCGCAACAAGCGGCCCCGGCGCAACAAACCTGGTAACAGGGATTGCAACAGCCTATATGGACAGCGTTCCCATGGTTGCCATTACCAGCAATGTGACAAATAACCTGATTGGCAGAGATGCGTTTCAGGAAGTATATATTACCGGCATTACGATGCCAATTACGAAGCACAATTTCTTTGTAAACCGCGTGGAGGATTTAGCAAATGCCATGAGACAGGCATTCCGCATTGCCCAGAGCGGCCGCAAGGGACCTGTGCTTGTAGATGTAACAAAAGACGTAACGGCGGCACTGGTGGATTATGTGCCCGAAAGACCCCTTCCTTTAAAGGAAATGCCCAAGGCAACGGATGAGGAGCTGCAGGAGGTTGCGGATGCAATCAACAAGGCAGAATGTCCCGTGATCTATTGCGGCGGCGGCGCAGCGGCGCGTCAGGTGGAAAAGGAGCTGCACGCACTGATGGAAACATCGGATATCCCTGCGGCGCATACCATGATGGCGGCAGGTCTGGTGCCCTATGATGACGAAAGAGCCCTTGGCATGATTGGCATGCACGGCAGTGTCACAGCAAATGAGGCATTGTTCCATGCGGATTTAGTTCTCGCGCTGGGAACCAGATTCAGCGACCGTGTTGCCCTGAATATCGAAAAATTCTCCCCTGAAGCAGTAAAAATTCAGGTAGATATCGACCCCTGTGAGGTCAATAAAAACGTACCCGTAGATCAGTATATCGTTGGCGATGTCAAGGATTTTCTGGAAAGACTGCTGCCTCTGCTCGAAAAGAAAGAGCATCCCGCATGGCGCGGAAAAATCGCAGAATGGCAGAAGGAACAGGAAAAGGTTGCTTACCGCGGCGAGGGGCTGCATCCCGGCAGATTGATTCGCGATGTCTGCGATATGGTGGATAAGGATACGGTTTATGTTACCGATGTCGGTCAGCATCAGATGTGGGCGGCACAGTACATCAAGCAG
>JBNMGO010000185.1:0-3708 GCA_050872285.1 Anaerotignum sp. | reverse complement strand
GGGTGCCGATGGTGATGCCGACGGGCCAGATTTCATCCATCACATCGAAGCCTTCTGCCAGAAGGGTCTGGCGCATTTCTTCCACGGTGGCGTGGCGTTCCTTTTCTCCGCGCACCAACAGCACACGATAGTGTTCCTTTTCGCCGCCGATTTCGTTTCTTGTCATATCCATGATGGTTTTGAGGGCCTTTTTATGCCCGCGCACCTTGCTTTCGGGGTGCAACTCGCCATCGCGCATAACGATAATGGGTTTGATATTCAGAATCGTGCCTGCCAGAGCGGCGGCTTTGCCGATTCTGCCGCCCTTCTGGAGATAATCCAGAGAATCGACGGTGAAGTTGATTTTTGTCATATATTTCTGCTTATCCAGAACGGCGAGCAGCTCTTCCATGGAATAGCCGGCATCGCGCATGCGGCATGCCTCATAAACCAGAAGCCCCTGCGAGCCTGTGACGCAGGCACTATCCAGAACGATGATTTTACGCTCGGGGTAGGCTTCGCTGAGGATATTCGCGGCATTGACGCCACTCTGATAGGAGCCGCTGAAATTTGCCGTCAGGCACATGCAGAAAACGTCCTTGCCTTCCTTCAGCACAGGCTCCATGGCGTCCATGTAATCCTGCACGGAGGGCAGAGAGGTTTTCGGATAAATTTTTTCGGCATTGATTTTATCGTAAAATTCATCGGGGGTGATATCCTGCAATTCCTTTAAATAATTCACCGTATCAAAGGAAACATGAAAGGGGACATAGGTCACATCCAGCTGTTCCAGCACGGCGGCAGGAATATCGCAGGAGGTATCGGAAAGTATTTTATATGTAGACATAGAGCTTTTCCTCCATTTGAAATCTGTAAAATCGGTTTGAAATAAGTCTTTCTATCGGTTTATTTTACTTTGTATTTTGGGCGTTGTCAATAAAAAACACTGATACACTGACGTAGTAAAGCATACTAGATGTTGTGTTATCCTGCTGTGCGGAAGTGGTTTTTATTGTAGGATTTGCCAATTTCCCAAGAAGATGGTATCATTTGTAGGCATGAAGAAAACGGAAGGGAGGAAACAGAGATGGGAAAAATTCTGGTCATTGCCGAGAAACCCTCTGTGGCAAGGGATATTGCGAAGGTTTTGCAGGCAAAGCAGAAGGGGGACGGCTGTCTCATCGGGGAAAGCTATGTGGTTTCCTGGGCAGTCGGGCATCTGGTGACGCTTGCGGAGCCGGAGGAATATGACGAGAAATACAGGAAATGGAATTTTTCCACGTTGCCGATTCTTCCCGAGGAAATGAAGCTGAAAGCAATCAAACAGACGAGAGACCAGCTGAAAATTCTGCACAGCTGGATGCACAAAAAGGAGATTGACAGCCTAATCTGTGCGACGGACAGCGGACGAGAAGGGGAGCTGATTTTCCGCTATATTTACGAGATTACGAAATGCAGAAAGCCGTTTCAGCGGCTGTGGATCAGCAGCATGACGGAAGAAGCCATCAAGGAAGGCTTTGCGACGCTGAAGGACGGCAGAGAATACGATTTATTATACACCTCCGCGAAATGCAGAAGCGAGGCGGACTGGCTTGTGGGGATGAATGCCACGAGAGCATACACCCTGCAATACCATGCACTTCTGAGCATTGGGCGCGTGCAGACACCGACACTGGCGTTGATTGTGGAGCGGCAGAAGGAGATTGATGCCTTTACGGCGGAGGATTATTTTGAGATACAGGCGGACTTTGGCGGCTATACGGGGCTTTGGATTGACAAGGAGGAGCATACCCGTATCGACAAAGAGGACGCGGCGCAGGCGATTCTTGCGAAAACAAACGGCAAGCCTGCGACCATTACAAAGGTGGAAAAGGAAGAAAAGAAAACGCCGCCGCCCCTGCTTTATGATTTGACGGAATTGCAGAGGGAATGTAACCGAAAATTCGGCTTTTCCGCGAAAAAGACGCTGGACATCGCGCAGAGCCTATATGAAAAGCGAAAAATGATTACCTACCCCAGAACGGACAGCCGATACCTGAGCGAGGATATGAAGGGGAAGGTAAAAAGCACCATCCGCCGCTTGCAGGCGTTGGAGGAATACGCGCCCTTTGCGGAGCCGCTTGTGCAGGAAATCCGATTCACGAAGCGCATCATTGACAATGCGAAGGTGACAGACCACCATGCCATCATCCCGACGGACGGCAGACTGCGCCCCGAAAGCCTTTCCGAGGACGAGAGAAAGGTGTTTTCTCTGGTGGCGGCGCGGTTTCTGGCGGTGTTTTATCCATATTACCGCTATGAGGTGACGAAGGTTTACGCCGAGGCGGAGCAGGAACGCTTCCTTTCCAAGGGGATGGTTGTTCTGGAGGAAGGCTGGCAGGCAGTGGAAAAGGCACTGGTGCCGACTGCGACAAAGAAGAAAAAGACGAAGAACGAGGAAGAACAGAAGCTGCCGCCCTTACAGGAGGGCGAGGTGCGGACGATTCGCAGCATGGAGCTTCTGCGGAAAAAGACGAAGCCGCCTGCACCTTATACGGAAAGCAGCCTGCTTTCTGCGATGGAAAACGCAGGGCGATTTGTGGAGGACGAAGCACTGAAGGAGCAGATGAAGGACAGCGGCTTAGGCACGCCTGCCACGAGAGCCGCCATCATTGAACGCTTGCTGACGGTGGGGTATCTGACGCGAAGGGGGAAAACCCTTCTGCCGACGGAAAAGGGCAGAAAGCTGATTGAGGTTGTGCCGCAGGAGATGCGCTCGCCGCAGACCACGGGCAAATGGGAAAAAGGGCTTTCCTCGATAGCAAAGGGCAAAATGACGGAGGAACGCTTTATGGCGAGCATCCGCCGCTATGTGCAGTTTCTGATACAGGATGCGGCATCGGGCAGACGGGCGGATGTTGTTTTCCCCGAGGAGCAGATCCGCGGCAAACGCCGCAAAACAAACGCCTTTGGAAAATGCCCCCTCTGCGGACGGGATATTCTGGAAAACTCGAAATCCTTTTACTGCGCAGGGTGGAAAAGCGGCTGCAAATTTTCACTCTGGAAGGACAGCCTGAAGCCATATGGACTGGAATTGGACGGCGGCATGGTGAAGCTGCTGCTGAAAAAGAACAAAACGGAGCGCGTGGCGGTGACACTGCCGCAGACGGGCGAAAAGGGAACAGCGGTTTTGATTCTGAACAAGGACAGGGGCGGACAGATTGAACTGATGGATTTTACGAGAGAAAGCAATTAAGTCGAAATCAGGAGAAAAAGCAAAAAGAGTTGAAAGAATCGGAAAGATTTGATATGATTTTAGATTGTGAGAAAAAACTTTTTTTGAGATAGATTGGAGAAGAACATGGAACAGATCTACAGTATGCTGGGGATTTCTGCGGAGGTAGAAGCCTTTGGCAATGCGGTTTTAAAGGATTTAAAGGAACGCTTTGAAAAGATTGATGCGGTGGCGGAATATAACCAGGCGAAGGTGCTGCGTGCCATGCAGGAGGAGCGCGTGGACGGCACCTGCTTTGCAGGCTCTACAGGCTACGGCTATAATGACAACGGGCGCGACAAGCTGGAAAAGGTATACGCACGCTGTTTCGGGACAGAGGCGGCACTGGTGCGTCCCCAGATTACCTGCGGCACACACGCACTGGCAATCGCGCTGAGTGCAAATCTTCTGCCCGGATATTTCTTACCCCTATCTGTATATGCTTGAACTAAGGCATTATATTGTGCCATGTAATC
>JBNMGO010000070.1:0-6495 GCA_050872285.1 Anaerotignum sp. | reverse complement strand
ATGGAGGCAAAAAGCGAATTTGTCCATTCTACCAGAAAGGCAAAAATAAACCCGACAATAAACGCATACGGGAACTGCTGCGGATTCAGATGCAGCAGCCCAAAGAGCAGCGCGCAGGCAAACTGAGCCTTATATTTTCCCAGAAACTGATACCCCGAAAGCAGGATGCCGCGCGAAAAACATTCCTCGAACACCGCAGGCAGAACCGCAACCGCCAGAAACGAAATCAGAAAGCCGGAGGACTGGATGCCGCCGACCGACTGCTCCACAGGATTCGGGAAGAAGAGTGCCGTCAGATAGGAAAGCAGGCTCATCAGGGGCTGAATGGAAATGCCGAAGGAAATCAGCAGCAGCAGGTTTTTCCAACCAAGAGGGTTCAGCCGCAGGGTTTCCTTCACATTTTTTTTCGACCATTTAAAATACAAAAGAAGGGGCGGCACAAAGCAGATGAGCTGCGACAGGAGCATATACGCACTATCCGAAAGCCCGGATGATAAAGGAAGATATGCCATCAGGAAGGATACCGCGATGAAGTAAATAAAAAATAACAGCGCAAAAAAGCTGGTTCTTCTTGTTTCTGTCATAAAAGACCTCCGTTCGTTATCTGATAAAAAGAGAAAATCTCAAGCCGATGCTGACTTGAGATTCTTTTTTATGGTGTAATCTCGTCTGATTTTTCCGGTTCTGTCTGCGCATCCGTTCGGATGGACAGGGGGTCATTCGTCGGATATTTTTCTGTATATTTTCGGTTGACATATTCCGAAGCAAAGGTTTTGATGGTCGCAAAAACGGGCACGCCCACAAACATCCCGACAGGCCCCATGAAGGCGCCGCCAATCAGCACCGCAAGGATAATCCAGAGGGGGCTGAGGTCAACGGAATTGCCCAGAATTTTCGGTCCGAGATAGTTCCCGTCAAACTGCTGCAGAATCAGAATAAAGATGCCGACTGCAATCGCCAGAGGGGGATTGATGAGCAGCGTGATGAGAAGTGCGGGGATTGCCCCGATAAACGGCCCGAAGTATGGAATCATGTTCGTTACGCCGATAATCAGGCTGAGAATCAGCGGATAGGGCGCCTGCATCAGGTTCAGCCCGATGAACCCCAGAATCCCGATAATCAGCGAATCGACCGCCTTGCCGACGATGAAGTTCTGGAAGATATGATGCGTGCGGACAGCGGAACGCAGGATGAAATCCGCCTTTTCTCTGGAAAAGAAGGTATAAATCCCCTTTTTTGCCTTCAGGCTGAACCGTTCCTTATCCAGCAGCATATAAAAGGCAATGAAGATTGCCATGATAAACTGAATGGTGATACGCCCGAAGCCGTAAACATTTACGGCAATCGTTTCCAGAAGCTCCGGCACATTCTGTGAAATATCCTTCACAGGGGCAAGCAGGCGGTTGATGACGTTATTAACATCCGCACTGTTGATATACACAATCCGGTCAAAGAAATTCTGGATTCGCACATTCATGGCATCGGAATAAACGGTGACATTGGTCGCAAAGGTGATGATGGAATCCCGTACCTCTGGCACAAGATAAATCACAATCCAGACTGTACCGCCGATGATGATGACGTAGTTGATTAAAATAGAAAGAATACGGGTGATTTTCAGATGATTCTGAAAAAAGGCACCGCTTTTTTTGAAGGTTTTTTCAAAAAAATTCAGAAAGGGATTCATAACATAAGCAATCGCGAAGCCCATCAGAAAAGGTGCGGTCAGCGTATTCAGATAATTGGTTGCCTTGGCGATGCTGTCACCGATATTGGGCAGATTGCCGATGACCTTTTCAAACAGAATCAATGCGGCAAGCAGGATAAACGCATAGATGCAGATTTTGGTCAGCAGCTTGTCCTGCTCATTTCTGCTGCGTCTGAAATTATCAAACCGTCTCATACTGACACCTCGAATCATAAATAGGATACCCGTTCCTTGGAGTATCTTATCCTATGATACTATGAATTTTCGCGAAAAGCTATAAGGATGATGTGAAATTTTTGCTTTTTCGACGAATTCTTTTTCGCCCCGCTGTGGCAGAGCCTGCCGCAGGGCATTTTTTTATTGAGTCACACCTGCTTTTATGCTATAATATCTCATTAGCAAAGAGAGTTTTTGAGGAAAAAAACAAAAGGTAAGATTTTTTTGCGATTATGGAGGTCTGATGATGGACGATATGAGCGAAAATGCTAAGAGTGAGCGGTATCAGGAAAAAACAGGGAAGGAAAGCAACCCCATCGGGGTGGCGGCAGTGATTCTGCTGCTTTGCATCTGTTTTCTGATTGATCCGAGAGTCGGCTTCGGTGCGCTGATCGGCGCGGCGGCAGGCTTCTTCGCATGGTCACTTTTAAAGGATAACGGCTCTCGCAGGGAAGAGGCGGCGGAGGACAGAATCGCCTTTCTGGATACGGCAGTTTTGCAGCATAATTTTCCCCTTCCCCAGAATATGCCCATTCCCTATGCGGTGCTGGATATTCGAGGGCATATTTTAATGTATAATGAGAAATTCGCAAAGGAATTTCCCGATATGGAGCTGATTCTGCCTGTGGTGGATCAGCTGAAAAAGGCAGGCATCGGCAAGCATGTTGTGGTTGCGGTGCAGGAAAAGCATTACGATGCCATGCTGAACCAGTGCGAGGTGGTCGAGGAAAACGGCGCAGTCGGCAATGTGCTGAATATGACGTTGGTGGATATTTCCAGACAGTATGAACTGGAAGAAAAGCTTGACCGCAACGAAACGGTCATCGGGATGCTGTTTCTGGATAACTATGAGGATGTGATGGATTCCCTTGCGGAGGACAGACAGCCTCTGCTTTCCGCCATTGTGGACAGAAAGCTGACGCAGTTTGCCGCGGATGCCAACGGTGTCATGCGAAAGCTGCAGACGGACAGATATATTCTCCTGCTTTCCAAGGGGGATCTGGAAGCATTAAAAGAAAAGAAATTTGATATCATGAATACCATTCGGGAAATCAATGTCGGCGAGCATATTCCCGTAACGATGAGCATGGGGATTGGTATTGGCGGCGGCTCTCTGGAGGATGCCATGCAGAGCGCGAAGGCAGCGCTTGACCTTGCACTGGGGCGCGGCGGCGATCAGGTGCTGATTAAGGAAGGCGAAAGATACCTGTTCTATGGCGCAAAAGCAGGCGAGGTCGGCAGAAACGGGCGTATTCGTGCGCGCGTAAAGGCAGATGCCCTGTGGGAACTGATGGGCGCATCCTCGTCCATTATGGTTATGGGACACCGCAATGGGGATCTGGACAGCCTTGGTTCCAGTATGGGCGTTTGCGCCATTGCAAGAGCTATGGGCAAAAAATGCCGCATTGTGATGAATGAGGTCAGCACGGGCATTAAGTGCATTTCCGAGCAGATGGCGCAGGATGAATATTATCAGACTGCCTTTATCAAGGAAAAGGATGCCCTGAAGGAAATGGATGATAAAACGCTTGTGATTGTGGTAGATACACACCGCATCAGCATGGTAGAAGGTCCTTCCGTTCTGGAGGCGGCAAAGAAAATCGTTGTGTTTGACCACCATAGAAAGAGCGCGCAGGATTTTATTGAGCAGGCAGTTCTGCTTTACCATGAGCCCTACGCATCCTCTACCTCTGAACTGATTACGGAAATGATTCAGCATATCGGCAAGAAGATTAAGCTGCGCTCCATCGAGGCAGATGCGCTTCTTGCAGGGATTACCGTGGATACCAAGAATCTCGCAGTCAAAACAGGTGCGATTACCTTTGAATCCGCAGGGTTCCTGCGCCGAAACGGGGCGGATAGTATCCGCGTGCGCATGCTGTTCCAGAATGATATTGATTCCTATAAGGCAAAGGCAACCGCTGTGCGCGATGCGGAACTGTATCTTGGCTCCATGGCGCTTTCTGTATGTCCTGCCAATCTGGAAAATTCCACATTGACAGCGGCACAGGCGGCGGATGATTTAATGAATGTGACAGGGGTCAAGGCATCCTTTGTCTGCTGCAAGGTGGGCGATGTGGTTTATGTCAGCGCACGCAGCTTCGGGGATGTAAACGTACAGAGAATTATGGAAAAACTGGGCGGCGGCGGCCATTTCACCGTTTCCGGGGCGCAGCTTACGGGCTGCAGCGCAGAGGAAGCGAAGGAAAAGGTACGCAGTGCCATTGATGAATATCTGAAGGAGGAAACGACATGAAAATGATTTTATTACAGGACGTGAAAAGCGTCGGCAAAAAGGGCGACTTAATCAATGCCAGTGAGGGCTATGCAAAGAATTTCCTGCTGCCCAAGAAGCTGGCTGTGGAAGCAACAAAAAGCAATCTGAATGATTACGAGCTGAAGCAGAAGGCAGAAGCAAAGCGCAAGCAGGAAGAGCTGGAAAAGGCGCAGGCAACTGCAAAGGAACTGGAAGATAAGGTTGTTACCATTAAAGTGAAAACAGGCGGCAACGGCAAGCTGTTCGGCTCTGTAACAAATAAAGAGGTTGCGGAGGAAATCGTAAAGCAGACCAAGTTGGACATTGATAAGAAGAAGGTTTCCATCGGTGACCCCATCAAAATGCTGGGCGAAAGAACCGCAGTGATTAAGCTGCATCCCAAGGTAACCGCAGAAGTAAAGGTAAAAATCGTAGAAGCATAAGTCCCCGTACAGGAGGCGGAAAACATGGAAGAACAGGAAAAGCAAACAGAATATATGCGCGGTGTGCCGCCCCATGATGAAACGGCGGAGCAGGCTGTCCTGAGTTCCATGTTTCTGGACAGAGAAGCGGCATCTGTTGCGCTTGAGGTGCTGCGTGGGGAGGATTTTTACCGCCCCGACCATCGGATGGTCTTTGAAGCGGCGGAGGAACTGTATCGTTCCGGCTCTCCCATTGATCTGATTACGGTGAAGAATAAGCTGGAAGAATAGGGACAGTTTGAGCAGATTGGCGGCTTGCCTTTTCTGGCAAATCTTTCTTCCGCAGTCGGCAGCTCCATCAATGTGCGCCATTATGCGGCAATCGTGGAGGAAAAATCCGTTCTGCGCCGTCTGATTCGCACCGCAGGGGATATTTCTCAGCTGAGCTATGAGGGCAAAGAGGATGTCAATGCCATTATGGATACGGCGGAAAAAAGCATTTTTGACATCATGCAGAAACGCCATTCCGAGCAGTTCCATCATATCAGAGACATTGCGGTCAGCTCCATTGAAAAAATTGAGGATATCTACCGTTCCAAGGGCAAGCTGACAGGCGTGCCGACGGGTTTTCTGGATTTTGATGCCAAAACGGCAGGCTTGCAGAAATCAGACCTGATTCTGCTTGCGGCGCGTCCTTCCATGGGGAAAACGGCGTTTGCACTGAACATCATCCAGAATGCGGCAATTCGCGCGAATGTGCCGACGGCGGTATTCTCTCTGGAAATGAGCCGAGAGCAGCTGGTGAATCGTATGCTCTGCTCCGAAGCCATGATTGATGCACAGAAGCTGCGTACCGGGGAATTGGAGGAAAACGACTGGGCGGAACTGATTAACGCCATGGGTCCTCTTTCCGAAGCCCCGATTTATATTGACGATACCCCCGGGGTCACCCCGATGGAGGTGCGCTCCAAGTGCCGCCGGCTGAAGGTGGAAAAAGGCTTGGGGCTTATTGTTATCGACTATTTGCAGCTGATGAGCGGCAACAGCAGAAACGATTCCCGTCAGCAGGAAATTTCCGAAATTTCCCGTTCCCTCAAGGCGATTGCAAGAGAAATGGAAGCACCCGTGATTGCACTGAGCCAGCTGAGCCGTGCCTGCGAACAGCGTGCGGATCACCGCCCGATGCTTTCCGACCTGCGTGAATCCGGTGCGATTGAGCAGGATGCGGACGTGGTCGCTTTCCTTTATCGTGATGAATATTATTTCCCCGATACGGAAAAGAAAAACCAGGCGGAGCTGATTATCGCGAAGCAGAGAAACGGCCCGACGGGTACGGTCGACCTGACATGGATGGGACAGTTTACGAAATTTGGCAATTTCCTGAAAAAATATTAAGCAAAGCCGCCCGGGGGGATTCCTTCGGGCTTTTTTCAAAGAGAGAAAGCGTTTCAAAGGAGGAGAAGAAGATGTTCAGACCAATGAGAAGAAGCAAACAGGCACTTTCCGAGCAGGAAACAAAGGCACTGCTTTCCGCAGAAAAAAGAGGAATTCTTGCGATGAATGGGGATGATGGCTATCCCTTTGCCATTCCTGTCGATTATTATTATGACAGCGCGCAGGGAAAAATCTTTATCCATGGCGGCAAGGCAGGGCATAAGGTGGATGCACTGAAAAAGGATGATAAGGTTTGTTTCACCGTTTACGGCAACGAAACCTTTGAGGAAGGGGATTGGGCGCCTTACCTGCACAGCGTGGTTGCTTTTGGCAGATGTAAGCTGGTTGCGGACGCAGGGCAGACAGAGGACAGAGTGCGCGAACTGGCACTGAAATATTACCCCACAAAAGAGGATGTCGAGGCGGAAATCGCAAAGGATATCCATGCGGTGCAGCTT
>JBNMGO010000112.1:0-5129 GCA_050872285.1 Anaerotignum sp. | reverse complement strand
GTTCTGCTGTTCCGCCAGTTCCCCGATGTTCTGGAAAAATATCAGGAAAGATTCCGCTATATCATGGTGGATGAATATCAGGATACGAATACAAGCCAGTATGAGTTGGTGGCAATGCTTGCGGCAAAATATAAAAACCTCTGCGTGGTCGGGGATGATGACCAGAGCATTTACGGCTGGCGTGGGGCAAATATCCGCAATATTCTGGATTTTGAAAAGGATTTCCCCGATACAACCGTGATTAAGCTGGAACAGAATTACCGTTCCACGAAGAAAATTCTCGAAGCGGCAAATGCCGTCATCCATCACAACCAGACCAGAAAGGACAAAACCCTCTGGACGGAAAACGACAGCGGCAGCATCCTGCATATCTATAAGGCGGATAATGAATATGATGAATGTCGCTTTGTAGCGGAAAAAATTCTGGAATTGGAAAAGCAGGGCAAGACCAGAAACCAGATGGCTGTGCTGTACCGCACCAACGCACAGAGCCGCGCGGTGGAAGACCAGATGGTCAAGCGCGGGATTCCCTATCGTCTGTTCGGCGGCGTACGCTTCTATGAACGAAAGGAAATCCGAGATATTCTTTCTTATTTAAAGGTACTGGCGAACCCTGCGGATACGATTGCTTTACGCAGAATCATTAACGTACCCAAGCGCGGCATTGGCGAAACCTCTCTGGATAAGCTGGCGGCATTTGCGGAGGAAAACGGGCTTTCTCTTTACGGCGCGTTGAGCCGTCTGGATGAAATTACCACGCTGAAAACCAGAGTGGCAAAATTCAAGGATTTCTATGGTCTGTTTGAACAGCTGCGCGAGGATGCGGATGGACTTTCCGTTTCCGAATTGATTGACGCCATTGTGAAACGGACGGGCTATTTACAGCTGCTGATGGCGGAAGGAACGGATGATGCGCTGAACCGTATCCAGAATATCGATGAATTTGTGAATAAAGCGGCGGAATATGATAAAGCTAACCCCGAAGGCAATCTGGAAGGCTTCCTGGAGGAGGTTGCCCTCGTTGCGGATATTGACAGCTATGAGGAGGGAGAGGAAACCGTTGCCCTCATGACGCTGCACAGCGCGAAGGGTCTGGAATTCCCCTATGTTTTCATCATCGGCATGGAGGAAGGCATTTTCCCCGGCTTCCGCGCGGTGATGTATGGCGGCGAAAAGGAAATTGAGGAAGAACGCAGACTTTGCTACGTCGGCATTACCCGTGCAAAGGAGGAGCTTTACCTGACGCATGCAAAAAGCCGTATGCAGCATGGGATTACGCAGTATAATCCGCCTTCCCGTTTCCTGAAGGAAATTCCTGCGGATCTGGTGGATATGCCGACCAGACAGATTTCCGATATGGCGAAGAAATACGATGCCATGGCGCAGAATAAGCCTGCCCTCGGCAGAAAGAACGTGCTGCCCCCGACAGCAAAATTCGGCGGTGTCGGCATGAAAAAGGAAATGCCTGCGCCCAAGGATTTCAAGCTGAACTATGGCGTCGGCGATAAGGTGCGTGCGCCGAAATACGGCATCGGCACAGTGGTTTCCATCAATAACGGCGGCGCGGATTTCGAGGTCGAGGTTTCCTTTGGCGCAAAGGGCACGAAGAAATTCATGGCGCGCCTGTCGAAGCTGATTAAGGTGAGCGAATAAGCCGAATACGAAAAAATGAGGGACACGATATGACAGAGAGAATGAAGCAACTGGTGGAGCAGCTGAACCGCGCGGCGAAGGCGTATTATCAGGAGGACAGGGAAATCCTTTCCAATCAGGAATATGATGCGCTGTATGATGAACTGGCGGCTCTGGAAGAAAAAACAGGCACGATTCTGGCGAACAGCCCCACGCAGAAGGTCGGCTATACGGTGCTGAGCAATCTGGTGAAGGTGGCGCATGAAAGCCCGATTCTTTCTTTGGATAAAACGAAGGAAACGGCGAAGCTTGTCAGCTTTCTGGGGGATAAAACAGGGATTTTATCATGGAAATTGGATGGGCTGACGATTGTTTTAAAATATAATCATGGCAAATTGGAGCAGGCAGTCACGCGCGGAAACGGCGAAATCGGCGAGGATGTGACGCATAACGCCCGCGTATTCCGCAATGTGCCGCTTTCCATTCCCTTTCAGGGGGAACTGGTGCTGCGCGGCGAGGGGGTCATTCCCTACAGCGAATTTTACCGCATCAATGAGGCATTGGGCGAGGAGGAGCAGTATAAAAATCCCCGTAACCTTTGCAGCGGCACGGTGCGGCAGTTAAACAGCGAGATTGCCGCAAAGCGAAATGTGAAATTCATTGCGTTTACATTGGTAAGCGCGGCAGGCAAGACCCTTTCGGACAGTAAGGCAGAAAATATGGCGTGGCTTGCCGAGATGGGCTTTGATGTGGTGGAGCACTGCATGGTAACGGCGGAAACGGTTGCCGCTGCCGTGGAGGAATTCCGTAATAAAATCGAGCAGAACGACATTGCCTCCGATGGTCTGGTGCTGACCTTTGACAGCATTGCCTATAGCCGGAGCCTTGGCAGAACGGCGAAATTCCCGAAGGATTCCATTGCCTTCAAATGGGCGGACGAAATGGCAGAAACCGTTCTGCGGCGGATTGAATGGAACACCTCGCGCACGGGGCTGATGAACCCTGTTGCGGTGTTTGACCCTGTGGAGCTGGAAGGCTCAACGGTGAGCCGCGCAAGCCTGCATAACGTCAGCATTTTGAAGGAATTGAAGCTGAGCATCGGGGACACGGTCAAGGTCTATAAGGCGAATATGATTATCCCCCAGATTGCGGAAAACCTGACGGGAACGGTTTCCACGGCGGAAATCCCCAAGCATTGCTTTGTCTGCGGCGAGGAAACGGAAATCCGCAAGCTGCGCGACGGCGAAGCACTTTACTGCACCAACCCGAACTGTTCCGCACAGCGGATTCAGGCGTTGAGCCATTTTGTTTCCCGAGATGCTATGAATATCGAAGGGCTTTCGGAGGAAACCCTCAGAAAATTTCTGGAAAAGGGCTTTGTGGAAAATTATCCCGATTTGTTCCGTCTGGAAAAGCATCGGGCGGAAATCACAGCCATGGAAGGCTTTGGGGAGAAATCCTATCAGAATCTGATTGCATCTGTGGAAAAGGCGAAAAATGCCGAACTGCCGAATTTCATCTATGCACTGGGCATCAACCATGTGGGGCTGCGAAATGCAAAGCTGCTCTGTAAGGAATTTGACTACGATTTGGAAAAAATCAAGGCGGCAACGGAGGAGGAGCTTGTGCAGGTGGAGGGCTTCGGCGAAATCATCGCGCACAGCATTGCTTATTATTTCCGACAGGAAACGCATCTGGCACTTCTGGCGGATGTGTTGCAGTATCTCAGATTCCAACAGGCAGAACCGACAGAGGTGGGCGAAAGCCCCTTAGCAGGGCTGACCTTCGTTGTGACGGGGGATTTGGAGCAGTTCGCCAACCGAAAGGAATTGCAGGCGTTGATTGAAAAGGGCGGCGGCAAGGTGACGGGCAGTGTCACCAAAAAGACAAATTTCCTCATCAATAATGATATTCATTCTGCATCCTCGAAGAATAAAAAGGCGGCAGAACTGGGGATTCCCATCCTCAGCGAGCAGGATTTTATAGATAAATTTTTAAAATAAGGAAAACGGATGAAAAAGCGGCTTTTTGGAAAAAGTCGCTTTTTGTCGTCATTTGTCACGAAATCCGCCTGTTTTTTTGGTGATTAAATCTATAGATTTTTTCTATTTATTTTGCTATACTCATAAAAAATACATTAGGATTTTAATAGCAGCGATAAGGATTCCTGATTTGCTGCTTTCTTATGCGCTTTTGCATGAGAATAGGAGGGAACGCAATGAATTTAAACCAGTTGTATTATTTTAAAACTCTGGCGGAATTGGAGCATTACACCAAGGCGGCGGAAAAGCTGAATATTTCTCAGCCGACGCTCAGCCATTCCATTTCTTCCATGGAAAAGGAACTGGGGGCAAATTTGTTTGAAAAACAGGGCAGAAATGTTGTTTTGACAAAATATGGGCGGATTTATATGTTCTATGTGGAAAACGCCCTGACACAGCTGGAATTGGGGAAAAACCAGATTGAGCGTCTGGTTTCCGAAGGGGGCGGCCACGTTGGACTGGCGTATATGACATCCGTTGGGACGAACTTTGTACCCGGCTTGATTGCAGGCTTTCTGGATGATCCGCAGAATAAGAATATCTCCTTTTCCTGCTACGAGGGCAACACGAAAACGCTGTTGTATAACCTGAAACGGGAAAAGTACGATCTGGTTTTCTGCTCCATGGTGGAGGCGGAAAGCGACGTGGAATTTATCCCTGTGTTCGAGCAGAGCCTTGTGGTGATTGTACCCGATGGGCATCCGTTACAGGATAAGAAAAAGGTGACGATACAGGATATTTGCCCGTATCCTTTGATCAGCTATACGAAGGAAAGCGGGATGCGCCGCATCATTGATGATATGTTTACCAAGGCGCAGATTATGCCGAATATCCTTTGCCAGTTTGAGGATGTCAATTCCATGGCAGGGCTTGCGGAGGCAAATCAGGGCATTGCCATTGTTACGGATAGTCAGGCTTTGCATAACTACAACGTGACAAAACTGGAATTGGATACGCCGTATTCCAGAAGAATGGTTTACATGGCGTATGTGCTGAACCGCTATCTGCCGCCTGCGGTGGAAAAATTCAAGGATTACACCATTCAGCGGACAAAGGCAAAAAAATAAGAGAAAAACGATTTAGGGGAAGGAATCAGAAATGCTGCAGGATTTAGAATACGGAAGATTAGAAAATGAGTTTCGCCATACTGCGCCAACCGCCGCGGCGAAGGTGGTCTGCGCGCAGGGAAATCGCCTTCTGGTGAAACGCGAAGAAGATGATACATTGATTTTGCCGACCTACGCAGAGGTAACGGCATGGGCGAAGGAAAAGAACTGGACGCACTGGTACGAAAACGAGGTGCAGTATGTGTTCCGCATGCAGGAGGAGGATTACTTCATCTGGATGGGTGAAGCAGGTGAACCTGCGGATGCGTCCTTCGGCTATGAGCCTGCCGGCACACTGCGTCAGGTGAAATCCAAAAATATCTGCTACGCCATGATGACGGCGTGGCAT
>JBNMGO010000045.1:0-7677 GCA_050872285.1 Anaerotignum sp. | reverse complement strand
GGATATTCTCCTTGATGGAATCGGTAAAGAGATAGGTATCCTGCAAAACAATGCTCAGTGCAGAACGCAGGCTGTCTCGCTTTGTCTGATAAATGTCATGTCCGTCAATGGTGATAGAGCCACTGTCGATATCATAAAACCGCGTCAGCAGGTTGATAATCGTGGTTTTCCCTGCCCCTGTCGGGCCGACAAAGGCAATGGTCTGCCCCGGTCTTGCGTAAAGGTTCACATGCTTCAGAATGGGATGCCCTTCCTCGTAGGAGAAGTTAACATCCGTCAGCACAACATCCCCTTCGATTTCGCCCATTTCATAAGCATTGGGCGCATCGGGCTTTTCTTCCTCTTCATCCAGAACCTCAAAAACACGCTCCGCACCTGCCATAGCAGAAAGAATTGTATTCACCTGATTGGCAAGCTCCGTCAGAGGTCTTGCGAACTGCTTGGAATAAATGATAAAGTTGGAGATAATCCCCAATGTCATGCCGCTGCCGACAACCATCAGAATCCCCCCGACCGCAACCACGATGGCGTAGGTCATATTATTGATTGCCGTCATGATAGGACCGATGGAACCGGAGAAAATTTCGGCGCGCACGCTTTTTGCAAGCAGTGCATCATTCAGCTTTTCAAATTTTCTGATTTCCTCTTCCTCGCGGCTGAACACCTTTACAACCTTCTGTCCGGAAATGATTTCCTCGATATGCCCGTTCAGCTTGCCGAGCTCCTCCTGCTTCGCCTTGAAGTATTTTCTGGAATGGCTCGTCACCCATTTCGTCACAAGCAGCATAACAGGAATGGTTACGACAGTCGCAATCGTCAGCGGAATACTCAGATAGAGCATCATGGCAAATGTGCCGATAACCGTCAGAATACTTTGCAGAATCTGCGAAATGCTGCTGTTCAGACACATGGAAATATTGTCTACGTCATTTGTTACGCGGCTCATCAGTTCGCCGTGTGTGGTTTTGTCAAAATATTTTAAAGGCAGACGTTGGAATTTTTCAAAAATTTCACTGCGGAGAGTTGCAACCGTTTCCTGCCCAACCTTTAACATCAGATAGCTGTACAGCCATGTCGCAAGGGATGCCGCCCCGTAGATGATGAGCAGCTCCAGACAAACCTTCCAAAGCCCCTTAAAATCAAATACGGAAATATATTTATCAATCGCAACACCAATCAGACTCGTTGCATAGACTGTCCCAAAGGTTGTAAATGCAATGCAGACCACAGAAACCAGAATCAAGGGCCAGAATCTGCCGAGATATCCGCAGAGACGAAGAATGGTTTTTCCTGTATTTTTCGGTTTCCCGTGTGCAAACATTCCTCTCGGTCCGCCGGGACCACCGGGACCGCCGGGACGTTTTCTCGTATGCTCATTCGCCATCTGCCATCACTCCCTTCTTCATCTGAGAAGCCAGAATTTCCTGATATTCCTTACTGGTTTCCATAAGATATTTATGGTTACCTTCTGCAACAATTTTGCCGCCGCCCAGAACCAGAATCTTATCCGCATCCCGAACAGAGCTGATACGCTGCGCAATGATAAACTTCGTACATCCGCTGTGAGAGGTTTTCATCGCCTGCCGAATCCGTTTTTCCGTCAGGGAATCGACCGCACTGGTGCTGTCATCGAAAATAATGATATTCGGGTTCTGAATCAACGCTCTTGCAATGGAAATACGCTGCTTCTGTCCGCCGGAAACATTGACACCTCTCTGCCCAAGCTCTGTATCATATTTGTCGGGCAGCTCCATGATAAAATCATGTGCCTGTGCCGCCTTTGCCGCCGCGATAATTTCTTCGTCCGTTGCATCAGGCTTGCCCCATTTGATGTTTTCGCGAATCGTGCCGGAAAACAGAATGGTTTCCTGTAAAACAACCGCTACACGCTTACGCAAATCGTGAATGGCATAGTCCCGTACATCAATGCCGTCCACAAGAATCTGTCCTTCCGTTACGTCATACAATCTCGGCAGAAGGTTCACAAGGGTCGATTTCCCCGAACCTGTTTCCCCCAGAATCCCGATGGTCTGCCCCGGCTCTGCCGTAAAGCTGATGTCATCCAGAACAGGGTCGCCGCTACCCAGCTTATAACGATAGGAAACATGTCTGTATTCCACACGCCCCTCTGCCCTTGCAGGCTGTTTGGGTTCCTCGGGGTCTGCGATATCCACAACTGTATCCATAACCTCTTCCAGACGGTCTGTGGAAATTTTTGCTCTGGAAATAAACATGAAGTTCATTGCCAGAAGCATTGCCGCAATCATCATCTGCATCAGATAGGTGATGCACGCCATAATTTCCTCCACATGCATATTGCCTGCCTGTGTCTGCAAGCCGCCAAACCAGAGAATCCCGATAATCGTGCCGTTTACCAGAATCATCATCACGGGGGACATCAAAAGCATCAGCCGAAAGGCACTGACGGTTGTTTCCTTATAATCCTCATTGACCGCTGTGAATTTTTCCATTTCATAATCGTGGCGTACAAAGGCTTTTACCACGCGAATCCCTGCCAGACATTCCCGCATAACGGTATTCACCTTATCCAGCTTTTCCTGCACCAGCTTGAATTTCGGAATTGCCACGCGCAGAATCAGATAAACCGCAGCGGCAAGCAAAACCACCACAATCAGAAACATCCCTGCAATTTTTGCGTTGATGGAAAACGCCATAATGATACTGCCGATGCAAAGCAAAGGAGAACGCACCAGCATCCGCAGGCAAATCATAATCACCAGCTGAATCTGCGTGATATCATTCGTCAGACGGGTAATCAGAGACGGCGTGGAAAAGGTATCAATATTATGGAAGGAAAATTCCTGTATCTTTTCAAATGACGCACGTCTGAGGTCCGTCCCTGTTCTCTGGCTGACCAGTGCCGCGCAAATCAAACACCCAATGCCGCCGATGATACCGATAATCGCAATCACGAGCATTTCAATCCCTGTTTTCGTAATCAGGGCGGTATTGCCCGTGCCGACGCCCTGGTTAATCATGAAGGTCATCAGCTTCGGCATGGCAAGCTCTGCCCCAACCTCCAGAAGCATCAGAATGGGTGCCAGAATCGCCAATTTTTTATAGGGCTTCAGATATTCCCATAGTCTTTTCATTTTTTCACCTCTTCTTTTTTTCTACATAAAAACTGCCGCAGTAAGCCGTTCGCTTATGGGCAGTTTTTGCATCCTTGCTAAAAAAGTCAGGCATCTGAAAAGATGCCCGATACTTTATTTTAACATTTTCTATGAAATTGTCAACGAAAAAGAAGATTAAAATACCATTACAGAACATACAGAAACATGAATGCGATATGGAAGGCGGAGCCAAGCATTACGAATACATGAAAAATCTCATGGAAGCCAAAGCTTTTCAGAATGGCAAGATTTGGCTTTTTCAGCGCATAAATCACCGCACCGATGGTATACACAATACCGCCTGCCAGAAGCATTCCCAATCCGCCCCAGCCGATGGCTGCCTTCAGGGGAACAAATGCCGCAACCGCAAGCCAGCCCATGCCGACATAAATCAGCGTAGAAAGCCAACGGGGTGCATTCATCCAAAAGATTTTCATGAAAATGCCGAATATCGCAACGCCCCAGACTGCCGCAAGCAAAGCCTTCCCCCAGATACCGGGCAGAATCACCATGCAGACAGGTGTATAGGTGCCGGCGATTAGAACGAAAATCATCATGTGGTCAATCCGTCTTAAAAATGCGATTTTTTCAGGAGCCAGACACAGCGTATGATAAATTGTGCTTGCGCCGTATAATAAAAGCAGAGAAATGCCGAATATCGCAAAGGAAACCACCTGTGCCGTTGTTTCCGCACGTTCCAGTAAGCAGATCATAGGCGGAATTACCGCCAGAAAGCCGATAAAATGCGTCAGCGCGCTGAGCGGATCCCTTGCATGAAATTTTCTTCTTTTTTCGATTACCATTTCCATAATTCCATCTCCTTCGCAACAAGTAGTTTTTAATACTATATCTTATGATATGGATATAGTATCACAATATACCTGCCATTTCAAGGGATTCCTGTATTTTTTTAAGAAAAACTTGCGACATAGTATGAAATACTATATAATGAAGAATATGAATATTTCTGAAATCGGGGTGAGAACCTATGAACACATTTAATGAAGTCATTGAACGCTATGCCGCACAGATTCGTGCCGCGGATGTCATCGAAATTGCAGATATTCCTACCATTGACCTGTATATGGATCAGGTAACAACCTTCATGGATAAGGGTTTAACGCAGTATAAACGAAATGAGGAGGATAAAATCCTCACAAAAACCATGATTAACAACTACACCAAGGCGAAAATTTTCCCCCCTCCGGTGAAGAAAAAATACAGCCGCACCCATCTGATGCTTTTAATCATGATTTATCATCTGAAAGCCATCCTTTCCATTAAGGATATCGGTGTGCTGTTCCATGTTGCATTGGCAGAGCCGGATGCGGAAAAGCAGGCAGAGCAGATTGAAACGATTTACGCAGGCTTTGCTGCATTGCAGAAAAGCACATATTCCTACCTTGCCAATATGGCAGAGGGCAAGGCGGATGAATCCTTCTATGGGAAGGATATTATGCTTGCCTGTGAGGACAGAGAGCTGCGGCGGATTCTTCTGGTTCTGGGGCTTGTCATTCGCGCTAATACGGAAAAGCAGCTGGCAGAGCATGCGCTGGATGCCTATTTTTAAGTATTTCAAAAAAGAAAGCAGTTTACGAAAATTTTCGCAGACTGCTTTTTCTTTTGCTTTTTTTATTTTATTTCAGAACAGACAAAGCTGATTCGTTTCGGGAATCCCGTCCAGAACGCCGTTTTCCTTGAGCAAATCAATCAGCGAGCGCCCCAGAGAGGTACGCTCCTTCAATTCCTCAAGCGTCTTGAATTCGCCGTCCTTTCGTCCTTCCACAATGCTCTGCGCCGCATTCACGCCCAAGCCCTGCAAGGAGCTGAACGGCGGCAGAAGTCCATCCTCTGTCGGAAGGAAATTCTTCGCATCAGAGCGGTAGAGGTCAATCGGGCAGAATTTAAACCCTCTGGCATAAAATTCCACCACAATCTCCAGAACGGTCTGTTTGTTTTTATCCTTCGCGGTTGCCTCCTGTCCCTTCGCCTGAATTTCGCGAATGGCATCCCTTGCCACATCAATCCCCCTGCACATACAGGAATAATCGAAATCATCGCAGGCACGAACAGAAAAGTAGGACGCATAATACGCTTCAGGATAATTGATTTTGAAATACGCAATGCGGAATGCCATCATAACATATGCCGCTGCGTGCGCCTTCGGGAACATATATTTAATCTTCTGGCAGGATTCAATATACCAATCCGGCACATTGGATGCCTTCATATCGGCAATATCCTCCTCCGTCAGCCCCTTCCCTTTTCTGACCTTTTCCATAATTTTGAAGGATTTCTTCTTATCTACCCATTTATTGATGAGGTAAATCATGATGCTGTCTCGTGTGGAAATGGTTTCCTTCAGCGTAATCGTGCCGTTTTCAATCAGGGTCTGCGCATTGCCCAGCCAAACATCCGTCCCGTGGGACAGACCGGAAATACGCAGTAAATCCGCAAAGGTTTTCGGCTTCGTATCAATCAGCATCCCTCGTACAAATTTCGTCCCGAATTCGGGAATCCCCAGTGTGCCCGTCTTACAGTTGATTTCCTCCTCTGTTACACCAAGTGCCTTCGGGGATTCAAACAGAGACATCGTCTCTGGGTCGCCCAGAGGAACATCCTGCGGATTGACTCCCGTCAGGTCATAAAGCATACGGATCACCGTCGGGTCGTCGTGCCCCAGAAGGTCAAGCTTGAGCAAACGCCCCGAAATAGAATGATAATCGAAATGCGTTGTGGTAACGGTCGAATTCACGTCATTCGCAGGCCGCTGAATCGGGCAGAATTCATGAATATCATGGTCGCTCGGCACAACCATCAGACCGCCTGGATGCTGCCCCGTAGTACGCTTTACCCCCGTACAGCCCTCAGTCAGACGTTGAATTTCCGCATTATGCGGCGTAATCTCTCTGGCATCAAAATATTTTTTTACAAAGCCATACGCAGTTTTATCCGCAAGCGTGCCTATCGTACCTGCCTTGAAAACCTTGCCCTTGCCGAACAAAACCTCGGTATAGGCATGCGCCTGCTGCTGATAGTCACCTGAAAAGTTCAGGTCGATATCTGGTTCTTTATCCCCTTCAAAGCCAAGGAAGGTCTGGAAGGGAATGTCATGCCCATCCTTGCGCAGCTTATGCCCGCAGACGGGGCAGTCCTTATCAGGCATATCACAGCCGCTTGCCTCTTCCATCGCAAATGCCTTTACCGTTTCCGATTCAAAATCGGAATATTTGCAATGGTCGCAGATATAATGTGGCGGCAGAGAATTTACCTCCGTAATCCCTGCCATATTTGCGGCAAAGGATGAGCCAACCGACCCACGCGAGCCAACCAGATAGCCATCTGCAACGGATTTCCAAACCAGCTTCTGTGCAATGATATACAGCACCGCATAGCCATTACTGATGATGGAATTCAGCTCTGTTTCCAGTCTGTCCTGCACAATCGCAGGGAGCGGGTTGCCATAGATGGAAATTGCCTTATCCATGCAGATTTGCCGCAGCTCCTCATCCGCCCCTTCGATTTTCGGGGGGAAGGTATCATCGGGGATAGGCTTAATTTTCTCAATCATATCCGCAATCTTATTCGTATTGGTGATAACAATTTCTCTCGCCTTTTCCTCCCCCAGATAGGTAAATTCCTTCAGCATTTCCTTCGTGGTGCGGAAATAAAGCGGTGCCTGTTTATCCGCATCGGCAAAGCCCTCCGCCGCCATAATGATTTTACGGAAGGCGGCATCCTGCGGATCAATGAAATGCACATCGCAGGTTGCCACAACGGGCTTGTTGTGTGCCTCGCCCAACGCCACAATCTGTTTATTGATGGCAATAATATCCTCCATGGAATGTACACTTTCCACCTTCGGGGAATCAATCATAAAACGGTTGTTGCCAAGCGGCTGAATTTCCAGATAATCATAGAAATTCACCAATTCCTCAATGACCTGCTTCGGCTTTTTATCCAGAAGCGCGCGGTAAAGCTCCCCTGCTTCACAGGCACTGCCCAGAATCAGCCCTTCTCTGTGCTGAATCAGCTTACTTTTCGGGATACGGGGTCTGCGGAAGTAATAATCAATATGCGAAAGCGAAATCAATTCGTAGAGATTCCGCAGACCGACATAATCCTTCGCCAGAATAATCGCATGATGCGCCTTCAGCTTCTTATAATTCACCGTCTGGCTGGAGAATACATTGATATCGTCCACCTTGTAGATTTCCTTTTCCACCAACATATCAATGAATTTGAGGAAAACCTCCGCCGTTGCTTCGGCATCGTTGACCGCACGATGGTGTCCTTCCAGAGAAACACCCAGATGCTCGCAGATGATATTCAGCTTATGCTTTTTCAATTCAGGCAGTAAGGCTCTGGAAAGCTCCAGCGTATCCAGAACGGTATTTTTCACCTCAATGCCGCATTTCCGTTCCGCGTTCAGGCGAATAAAGCCCGTATCAAAGTTCGCATTATGCGCCACAAGTACGGCATCTCCGCAGAATTCCAGAAATTTCGGCAAAATCTCCGTAATCACAGGTGCATCCGCAACCAT
>JBNMGO010000209.1:0-3383 GCA_050872285.1 Anaerotignum sp. | reverse complement strand
CTCTTGCCTTTGCAGGAGTGGTGACGCGCACCTGATCACCCACCTCGCCATCGGCAAAGCGCACGCCGGGGGTTACGGTGAGGAAGGCATCGCCGCAGACTGCTTTTACCTTGCCTGCTTCCAGAGGGGAGCAAACAACACCGTCCAGACCGGCATCCTTCGCATTTTTTGCATAGTGCATCACAACCTCATCCAGAGGACGGTCAATCAATAAATCCTTCTGCATCCGTTCCTCACTGGTAGAGGTCAGCTGGGTTACGGCGATGAGAAGGGGGCGTGTGCCGTCCGCTCTTGTCAAACCTTCCAGAGCCGCCTCCATCATAGTTGCTGTGCCTGCCGCATGCAGGTTGCAGATATCTACATCCAGAGCAGAAAGCACTGCCATGGCTTTTTTTACGGTATTGGGGATATCATGCAGCTTGAGGTCTAAGAAAATCTTATGTCCTCTCGCCTTGATTTCCTTTACGATGGCAGGGCCTTCCGCATAGAACAGCTCCATGCCGACCTTTAAGAAAGGCTTTCTGTCTTCGTTTTCAAATTTATCTAAAAATGTCATCAAATCCGCCTTGCTGTTAAAATCGCAGGCAATGATTACATCCTTGCTCATTTACGGGCACCTCCAATGATGTCGTTTATATCCTTAATGTTGTATTTTTCCATAACATGGGGCAAATCCTCGATGATTTTCTTGCAGATAAAAGGGTCAACCAGATTTGCCGCACCGATTTCTACTGCCGTTGCGCCTGCAAGCATCATTTCGATGACATCCTCCGCAGAGGAAACACCGCCCATGCCGATAACGGGAATATTCACTGCTTCTGCCACCTGATAGACCATCCGCACCGCAACGGGGAAGATAGCACTGCCGGAAAAGCCGCCCATTTTATTGGCAATGACGGGCTTTTTCGTTTTTAAATCAATCCGCATCCCCATCATGGTATTGATGAGGGCAATGCCGTCCGCACCGGCTTCCTCGCACGCCTTCGCAATGGAAACAATATCGGTGACATTGGGTGTCAGCTTGATATAGACAGGCTTTGTGGTGACTGCCTTGACTGCCTTGGTAACAGCCGCAGCTGCCGCAGGGTCTGTGCCGAAGCTCATGCCGCCATGATGCACATTCGGGCAGGATACATTCACCTCTAAGATGCCGACCTGCGGTTCTTTATCCAGAAGGGCACAGGTTTCTGCGTATTCCTCGATGGAAAAGCCGCTGACATTGGCAATGACAGGCTTATGAAAGCATTTTTTCAGCTTAGGCAGTTCTTCGGAAATGACCTTCTCCACGCCGGGGTTTTGCAGACCGACAGAGTTAATCATCCCTGCGGTACATTCCGCGATACGGGGCGTGGGGTTGCCGAAACGTGGCTCTTTTGTTGTTCCCTTGAAGGAGAATGTCCCCAGAATATTGATATCGTAAAGCTCTGCAAATTCATAGCCGTAGCCGAAGGTACCGCTGGCAGGAATGACGGGATTATCCAGTGTGATGCCGCTGAGTGTCACCTTTGTGTTTACCATAGTATCTCCTCCTTTACCAGAACGGGGCCATCCTTGCAGATGCGTTTGTTGCCGTATTTTGTCTTGCAGGAGCAGCCCATGCAGGCACCAAAGCCGCAGCCCATGCGTTCCTCAAAGCTGAGCTGACCGCTTGTTTTGGTGACAGCGGAAAGGGCTTTCAGCATAGGCTCGGGGCCGCAGGTGTAGAAATAGGTGTAGTCGGGGATGGTTTTCACCACATCGGTAACGAAACCTTTCGTGCCGACAGAGCCATCCGCCGTTGCAATATGCACCTCTGCACCCAGTGCTTTGAATTCTTCTGCGTAAAAAATTTCGTCCTTCGTATTGAAGCCAAGAATCACGATTGGCTTTTTCCCTTCTGCAAGCAGATTTTTCGCCAGACGATACATCGGGGGAACGCCAACGCCGCCGCCAATGAGCAGGGGCTTTTCGCCGCTTTTGGAGGTATCGTAGCCGTTGCCTAGTCCCGTCAGGATGTCCAGCTTATGGGGAGCCTTCATTTTGCTCATGGCTTCTGTGCCTTTGCCGACGATTTTATAAAGAATCGTCAGGGTATGTTCGTCATAATCGCAGACGGAAATGGGGCGGCGCAGGAAAAAGCCTTTTAATTGAATATTCACAAACTGACCTGCGGCGGTGATGGCGGAGGTATCCCCCGCCAAGACCATCTTGCAGACGCTTTCGGTCAGCTTTTCATTGCTTTGAATTGTAAAAACAGATTGTTTCAAGGGAGAACCTCCTTACGCATCAATCGTGGAAATACCCAGAGTGGTTTCTTCCAGAACATCCAGAAGGACGCGAACCGTATCCAGTGCAGTGAAAACGGTTACGTTGTTTTCAACGGCACACTGGCGGATTTCCTGCCCGTCGCTGTTGCTGGATGCGGAGTGGATATCTCTGGTATTGATGACATAGCTTACATAACCCTGACGGATGGAATCAAAGATTTCCTCGCTGCCGTCGGACAGTTTCTTTCTTGTTCTGGTGCGGATGCCGTGCTTTTTCAGGAAATCGGCAGTGCCCTTTGTTGCTTCGATATTGAAGCCAAGCTCATAGAAGCGGCGAATCAGGGGCAGTGCTTCTTCCTTATCCTTATCCGCGATGGTTGCCAGAACCGTACCGTAATTCTGGATATTCATGCCGGAAGCCTGCAAAGCCTTATACAGTGCTCTGTTCAGCTTATTATCGTAGCCGATGGCTTCGCCGGTGGATTTCATTTCGGGGGAGAGGTAGGTATCCATGCCGTGCAGCTTGGAGAAGGAGAAGGCAGGAACCTTTACATACCATCTTTTCTTTTCATCGGGATACAGACCGAAGATGCCCTGTTCCTTCAGAGTTTTGCCAAGGATAACCAGTGTTGCGATATCCGCCAGAGAATAGCCGGTTGCCTTGGAAAGGAAGGGAACCGTTCTGGAGGAACGAGGGTTTACCTCGATGACATATACGTTATCCTCCTTATCTACGATAAACTGGATATTGAACAGACCGATGATGCCGATGCCCAGACCCAGCTTTTTGGTGTATTCCAGAATTTTGCCCTTCGCCGTATTGGATACGGAGAAGGTGGGGTATACGGAGATGGAGTCGCCGGAGTGGACACCGGTACGCTCCACATGCTCCATGATGCCGGGTACGAATACATCGTAGCCGTCGCAGACAGCGTCAACCTCAAGCTCCTTACCCTGGATGTATTTATCAACCAGAACGGGCTGGTCTTCGTTAATCGCTACGGCTGTTTTCAGATAGGTTCTCAGCTGATTTTCATCCGCAACAATCTGCATCGCACGGCAGCCCAGAACATAGGAAGGGCGCACCAGAACGGGATAGCCGATTTCTGCCGCAGCCTTAACGCCTGCTTCGATATT
>JBNMGO010000339.1:0-2079 GCA_050872285.1 Anaerotignum sp. | reverse complement strand
TTTGCAGAAAACGGGGAAATTCAGCATGATCGGCGTTTCCGTTGCAGGCGGTATTTTTCATAATGTCGGTCAGATTGTGGTTGCGTCACTCGTGGTGCAAAATGTGCGAATGGCGTATTACCTGCCCTTCCTGCTCGTTTCGGGCGTGGTGACGGGGTTGCTGATCGGGATTGTGGCACAGACGGCGTTGAAGTACCTACGGTAAGTCGAAATCAGGATTTCGACTTGTTTGGACAGAGGAATAAACCGACGAGTTCCGTCAGCACAAATGCTTAGAAACTCGCTGTTTTCCTCGAGTGGGCAAAGCCCCCTCTGCGGATTCCAGTCGGGACATTTCCCGAACCCTTCCGCTATTGACCTTTATTGATAATCAAAGAGGAGATTTCCTAACGGAAATCTCCTCTTTTTATCTGATTTTATCTGAGCAGGGCAAGGCTGCCTGTCAGCTTATTTACCTTTTTCTTATTGCCCACTACCGCGATGCCTATATACAGCAAATCATCCTTTGTGGATTTCTGCATGGTATCCGTATAATCGGTATAGGTCATACATTCCTGCGCTATGTTGGTGAAATCCACGCAGGAAACATCCTCGAAATTCTCCTCATAGAGCTTATTTCTGATTTCCGCAACCTTCTGTGCCGATGCTTTCAAAACAGGAACCGGCACCTGAATCAGACCATAATGCGTATGGTTTTCCGCATCCACCGTATCCGCGCCGGAAATATCCGGGCGCAGCTTTCCGAGGGAGATGGATAGAATTGCCGTTACATTCGCAATTACGCCAAGCTCCATCCCTTCATCCACCACAATAACACATTTTTCATCCTTTACATTCATTTCCTTCGCTCCCTTCCTCTTTCATTCGGGTTCTTTGTCTTAAGTATTCTGTCACCGGACGCATCCAGTTTTCCTTTGCAATTCTTGCAGCTGCGGCGGCATCCTTCTTTTCCAGTGCCGCAATCAGCTTTTCATGCTCCTCTACAGAGCTCATTTCCAGAATAATTTCCTTCTTGAAGAACAGTTTTCTTACATGCGCCTGCAGCATTTCCGTAATAGCGGACAGATACGGATTGCCGCACTGCTCCACAATCGTTTTATGGAACAGCTCATCCTGCTTCAGGGCAACATAATAATCATTTTTCGCAAGTGCCTTTTCAAACGCCGCATTTAAGGCATACAGGCGATAAATCGTTTCTTCCTCCATGCAGGCTGCCGCAAGCTCCGATGCCAAGGACTGCAATGCCGCAAGAGGCGGCAAAAGCTGATTCAGATCATCCGGATTAGATTCGTTCACATAGGTTGCAACCCCGGGCTTCATGGTAACAAAGCCCTGCTGATTCAGCATTTGCAGCGCTTCACGCACAGGGGTACGGCTGATATTGATTGCCTTCGCCAGGTCCATATCGTTGATTTTCTCCCCCGGCAAAAGTGTGCCGTCGATAATCCACTCCTGAATCTGCTGAAAGGCGCGTTCCTTTGCCGAAAGCTGCTTTTCGGCGTGATAACCAATCGGAACAGGCATGATGCTCCCCTCCTTTTTGCACAGTATAGCACAGCTTTCTGCGTAATGCAATATATTGCATATTAAAAATAAAAAAGAGATTTCCGCTGAAAATCTCTTTTTTTCGACTTAATTCATTACATCATTTTTTGCAGCACATATTTTGTGATGTTGCTCATATTGATAATGCCAATCATTCTGCCATTTTCCAGAACGGGAGCTTTTTTGATATGGTTTTCAGTGAGAATCTGGCAGACCTCGCCCAATTCCATCCCTGCTTCGGCGGAAATGACCTGTTTTTTTGCGATATCCCTTACCTGCATCGACATGAGCTCCTTTGTGCGTTCCTCAAAATTGGGAAGCTCCTGCAAAGCGGAGGCATTGATAAACAGCGGCTCGACATCCGCGAGGAACCGCAGGATATCCCCATCGGAAAGGAAGCCGATCAGGTTTTTATCCCCATCTGTGACGGGTACACCGCTGATTTTCTTTTCCGTAATGAGATGCAGGGCATCGCGGATGGAGGTTTCTCCGGAAACGGTATAGACCTCCTGCTTCATGATGGCGAGCAGCGGC
>JBNMGO010000224.1:0-3252 GCA_050872285.1 Anaerotignum sp. | reverse complement strand
TCCTTCTTTTCGTTTCGTAATTGATACCGCCAGAAATCCAGTTTTGAAAGCTGCTGTTCCTGAAAATGGATTTCCGCAAGCATTTCCTTTCTTTTTTCCTCCAGCATCCGCAGGCGTGCCGCGCGGCTGTCTCCCTGTCCCAGAAACAGGCGCATATACTGCTCCGCCTCCGCGCACTGAAAGCCAATCTCATACAGCGTCATCACCATACCAAGCTGCTCCAAATCCGTATCGTCATACTGCCATGCACCGCATGTCTTTTCTGCGCCGCACAGCCCCCATGCTTCGTATTCCTCCAGAACGGAAATCGGAATGTTATATTGTTTGCTTACTTCTCGCCGTGTCATGCGCTCCACTCCCAGATAAAAAAATACAGATACCCGATAACTCCTTCGGATACCTGTATTGTATAACGCCCGTTTCTCTATGTCGAATACCTATTTTGAGAAAACAGAAATACCTAATTTGTATTTTTGACAAACTGCAAAAACTTCTTTGCCGCAACAGAATCGGTCTGGTCTTTTTTCCATGCCAGAAGCGTTCCTGTTTCCAGCTTCGGGGAAAACGGCACAAAGGTCAGCGCATCGGAGATATGCTCCAAATCGAAGCACAACGCCACGCCCACACCGTTTTTCACCATATTCGCCGAATTAAGGATCAGATTAAAGGTCGCGGCAACCTCGATTTTTTCATACGCATCCCCAAACCATCCTGCCAGTTCATTACGCACAATTTCCCGTCCGCTCATCAGCAGAGGAATCCCGATTAAATCCTGCGGCGAAACGCCCTCTTTCTGCGCCAGCGGATGCTCCTTCGGCACCAGAACACCCCATCTGTCCTTCTGCGGCATGCGTAAAAAGGCATAACGGCTGATGTCCACAGGCTCTGTCAGCAGTCCCATATCGAGCAGACCCTTTTCAATGCGCTCCTTTACATCATCCGCAATCGCGCTGTAAATACGAAACTGCACCTGCGGATACTGCTTGCGAAAGGCGCAGATATGCTCGGAAAGGAAGGTCATGCTGACCGTTTCCCCACAGCCGATGGAAACCTCGCCCGTTACTTCCTCCTCGCGATGCTGCAACTCCCGTTCCGCCTTATCCGCCAGTTCGATGATTTCCTGCGCGCGCCGCCGCAGGAGCATGCCTTCCTCCGTCAGAATCACACGATACTGACTGCGGCGCAAAAGCTGCACGCCCAGTTCATCCTCCAGCTGCATCAGCTGACGGGAAAGGGTCGGCTGTGTGATATGGAGCAAAGCCGCCGCCTTTGTGATATTTTCCTCTCGCGCCACCGCAAGAAAGTAGCGCAAAACACGCAATTCCATCGCAACTATTTCCCCCCTTTTTAGTATAATATAAGCATAACATAAGGCATACCTGCAACGCAAGTATGCCTTTTCTCGTTTCAATGTGATTTTTCTTTTTCAAAGCCTTTCAAGAGTTCCAGTCTTTTCGTCAGCATTTCATACTCCGCTTCTCTGCCTTGGAACCACTCCTTCTGAATTTCCGCAATCTGATGCAGTCCGTTTTTCTGCACTGCCTGAATGGCGGCTTCCTTCTGCGTCATGCGCTGCGGCAGAGCCGTCTGGCAGCCTGCCCCCTCTATCGTATCGTAGGATTGGAAGGACAGATTAAAATCCATCAGGGGATGCAGGGAAATCAGCTTATTTTTCTTATTCTCCACCAGAAAGCCCCAGTTGCCCCAATGCCTGTCCACATTGCCAACCAGATAGTCCAGCACATTCATCATATAATAATCATACGCATCCAGCTTCAAAATATATTTCTGTGGGTCAATCTCATGATTCACCGCATAAATCTCAAACGCTTCGCGGGAAACAATCGAAAGCTCCTTCGTCGTCATGATGTCGCTGACGGAAACAGCCTCGCCGTCATATTCCCCCAAATCATACTTCACCTGCTTACAAGCAAAGCACTGACAGACCTTGCTCGCCAGCACCTCATTTGCAACCACCTGCGCGCCGCCGTCCTTATAAAGCCGAAACCGCTCGCCCTTGCGAATCCACGCCTTCGGGTAACAGCCGTTTGTCGCCAAATCCTTTGCAAATTCCTCCGTCAGATGCTCATTCTGCACCGTCAGCTGTTTGCCGCGCAGGGAAACATCCACCAGTGCGTTGTCCAGATGGTTTTCATAGAGATTTACCTCTGCGAAGGTGATTTTCTCCCTTCTGTGACGAATCCAATAAATATCCGTCAGAGAAAGACAGCGGTAGGTCAGCGCGATTTCGGCACGTTCCTTATCCGTAAATGCCTGCGATGCACCGATGCTGTTTAAGATGGCTTTTGCATATTGGCGGTCCAGCGTTAAAATCCTGCCGGCGCACCAATGCTGAAAATTCGTAACATTATTAACTAAGGTATCAATATCATCCTCGGTTTCCTCCAGATACAGGCTGAAGGGCAGAAAGGTCTTGAAATAAATCTTGCAGTGCCCCTGCGAATCCACACGGGCTACCCTTCTGTCGCCGTGCATGATTTCATATACCGTTTTCATCTCGCTCACCACCTTTATTGGATAAGTATACCACATCTTAGCAAAAAATAGTGCGTTTTTCTGTATGGTCTTTCGCAGAATTCGCTATTGCGAAACTGTATAATTCTGGTAAAATATATGTATCATTTTATCAGAATAAGATATAAAAAGCTTCTTTTTGCAATTAAAATTCTATTTTAATAACGGAGAGTATCTATATGAAATTTTTTCAATCGACCGGAAAACGAAACTGGCTCATTTTATGCAATATCCTTCTGATCTGTGCCATGCTGCTCACAACGGCAGTCTATTCCGGCACCATCATGAAACAAAAAAACGCCCTGCAAAAGGATACGTTCTGCAACACCATTGAATCCCTCAAGCAGGTTTCCAAGAATTATCTTTCCATGGAAAAAAGCGGTGTCAATGATTGGGCATCCTATATCGAAGCGCGCCACATGAACACGGATGAGGCACTGGATTACATCCGCACCGCGAGCAGCTATGATGACCGCGCGGCGCATCTGGTGGATATGGAAACCCTTTCCGCGCGTTCCTCCTATCTGCAAAACGGCAGTCCATGGGTTGATTATTACGAGAATACCAGAAAGCTGAATACCATCAGCAGTCAGGCATTTCTCGGCAAAATGCAGCAGATCTATGAAAGCGACAAGGACGCTTTGCTTGTCCTTGGGAAATACAGCATGAACGAATCGCATACCACCGTTATCAGCGTCGGCACAAGGGAGCTGATTC
>JBNMGO010000053.1:0-7292 GCA_050872285.1 Anaerotignum sp. | reverse complement strand
GATATTTATTGCGCGCGGGTGTATGCCCCGGGTGAGGTGGATTTATCCGACCGTCTGATTGATGTATCGGGGTATGATTTTACTTCCGAATATTCCGAAGCACAGCTGCGCGAGGTAACGGATGACGGCGCGATTTATATGCTGCCGACCTATTATGATTGCTTAGGCATTACCTATAATAAAACCTTATTGGAGGAAAACGGATGGAAACTGCCGACCTCTTTTCGGGATTTGGAAGAGCTTGCGCCCAAGGTGGAGGAGGCAGGCTATCAGCTGTGTCTGAATCAGACGGAATTTCCCGGGTACGGTTTCCAGTATTTATGCAATATTCTGGATACAACGTATTTTAATACCGTCGAGGGGCGTATCTGGCAGAAAAAATTTCTGGCAGGCGAAGCAACCGTAGCCGATACGCCGGAAATGCAGAAGGGGCTGCAGGTGTTGGAAAAATGGCGTGACCTTGGTATGCTTAATGGCAATGGCAGTGCTACCAGCGACGGAGAGACGCAGCGCATCATGGCGGAAGGAAATACGCTCTTTATGCTGGGAAATACGAATGATTTTACCGATATGGATACCAAAGACCAATTTGGGCTGATGCCCTATCTTTCCGCAGATGGGACGCAGAATGCGTATATTCTGAATCTTTCCCGTTTCCTTGGGCTGAATAAAAATCTGGAGAAAAAGGGGAATGAGCAGAAGCTGACGGATGCGCTGCATGTGATGGAGGTGCTGTCCACGGTAGACGGCATGCTTGCCTTCAACGGCTGCAATTCTGCCACATCCTTATTGCCCCTGAAGGATTATACGATTGATAAAAATAATATTTATGCAGAAATTCAAAGCGAACTGAATGCAGGCTATACAGCCCCGTTTATCTATGCCGGCTGGGAAAATCTGATTGTCGAAATCGGGGAAACGATGCTTGCCTACAGCAGAAAAGAAGCAAGCCTGACGGATGTTGTGCAGGCGTTTGACCAAAATCAGTCCCGACTCTGGGATAATAATGAAGCAATTTACACCACCGTTACCGAAAAAATTGATACAGAGAACTGTGCAAGGCTGATGGGCATTTGCATGGCGCAGGCAAGCGGGGCGGATTTAGCGTTGATTTCAACCAATAAATGGTATGAACTGACGGATGCAGAGGAAAGCCTGAATCAGGATGGGGTCAGCGGCGCGTTGTATCCGCTTCCCGTGACGGATGATATCATCACAACGATTCTGCCGACCAGCTGGCACGGCAATATTCAGACGGTTACGTTAAGCGGCAGGCAGATTCGGGAATTGCTGCAGACGGGCTATGACCGCAATGAAAACGGGAAAACCTTCCCCTATGTGCCTGCCATGCCGGAGGGGATGAAGCTGAACGCATCGACCACATATACCGTTGCGATTGCAGGGGTGACGAGTGAGGTTGCGAAGGAAGGAAAGCTGAGGGATACGGGCATGCTTGGGTTGGATGCTGCAAGAAAGTATTTCAGCCGATTTGAGACCTTTTCTACAAAGGACATTGTATGGGAGAAAGCAGATGGAGAAAGTAAATAGAACGAAACACAGAAAAATAATCGGCAGCAGCAAGGCCTCAACTCTGCTGGCGGCGTTTGCGATTTTCATCGTGCTTTGTATCGCGGCGTTTCTTCATTATTATAACGCCTATCTGGACAGGATTCTGTATGCAGAACGCCTGAACCAGATGCAGGGCATCACAACGGAGCTGTTTTCCGGTCTGGAAAATGTGGTGGAAACGCAGTGGCGTACAGTGGAAATTCAGCGTGATTATCTGGAATATACCCAGCCGAAAACCTTTGAAAGCATGCAGACGTTTCTGAAAACGCAGGCAAAGCTGGGACAGCTGGACAGCAATGGGGATGAATTGATTGTTGTGGACAGCCGCGGCTGCTATTATAACCAGAACGGCGCGCAGGGGACACTGACCAGAATGGATTATATTCTGGATGAACCCGAAAAAATCAATTACGTTTTTAAATCCATGACGACGAATGAAACGCAGATGTGCTTTTTTATGAAGCTGGATGAGCCTTTTGTGATGAATAACGGTACCTTTGATGTTACAATCAGCTATTGCGGCGTTGCCATCAATATGGAAAAGCTGAAGCCGTATTTTGACTGCAAGGCATATCATGGGGATAACAGCGTCTATGTGGTGGATGAGGATGGGGCGCAGTTTTTCAGCAGCAACAGCGACCTGATTAAGGGCTTTAATACCTTTACGGTGCTGAAAAGCATGGAATATCTGCATGGCAGCTCCTTTGATAAGGCAAAGAAAAGCCTGACGGAGAAGGGCTATGCCTATTCCAACGCTATTCTGAACGGGCAGGAGTATTATTACACACTGTACCGCATGGATGCTTCGGCGTGGACGCTTCTGTTCCTTGTGCCTTCGGACTGCGTTGCAACCAATACAGTTACACTGGTGAAGGCGAATATACAGGCAATCGTTCTCTTTTCCGTTATCATTCTGATTGTCTGCGCCGTAACGATTTTCCTGCTGCTGCGGATGAAGCAGAAACAGGCGTTGGAGGTAGAGCGTGAGATCAATGAAAAGCTGGAACGGCTGAATCGGAAGCTTGTTGCGGCGAATAAAGCCAAGAGCGACTTTCTTTCCAATATGTCGCACGATATCCGCACCCCCATGAATGCGATTATGGGGATTGCAGGGCTGATGGAATATGAGGAGGATAACCCCGAAAAGGTGCATGCCTATGTGAAAAAGCTGCAGCTTTCGAGCCGCCATCTGCTTGGTTTAATCAATGATATTCTGGATATGAGCAAGATTGAATCGGGCGAGGTAGTGCTGAACCATGAGAAGGTGAGCATTGCGGAGCAGGTGGGGCAGATTGATAATATCATCCGCTCGCAGGCGAACGAACGCGGACAGACCTTTATTGTACGCGTGCATGAAATTGTGCATGAATACGTCATCGGGGATGGCACCAGACTCAGGCAGCTTTTCATCAATCTGCTTTCCAATGCCGTAAAATATACGGATGAGGGCGGCACCATCAGCTTTGACCTGATTGAAGAGCCCTGCGATGTTCCCGGGCAGATGCGGATGCATTCGGTGATTACGGATAACGGCTGCGGCATGACACAGGAATTTGTCGCGCATATTTTTGAAGCCTTCACCCGTGCGGAAAATTCCGTGACGAATAAAATACAGGGGACAGGGCTTGGGATGGCAATCTCCAAGAACATCGTAGACCTGATGGGCGGCAGCATTCAGGTGGAAAGTGAGCCGGGGAAGGGTACCTGTGTGAATGTGATCCTGACGCACCCGATTGACGAACCGATAGACAGTGGACTGGTAGTGGACGGGGTTTTATTGCTCTGTGCGGACACCTTCCTGACAGCAAATGTCACCGCCTCCATGAAAAATGCCAATGTCGATTTTATGGCTGTGCGAACAGAGGAGGAGGCGATTTATCTTCTCAGGAAGAAAAAGACAGATATCATTCTGCTGGGCGAGTGCTTATATCAGCAGGGGCTTGCGGAGCTGGTGCAGCATTTGCGGCAGGCGGCGCAACAGCCTGTGATGGTTCTCTGCGTGGATTATGCACAGCCGGAGCAGGTGCAGGAAAGATTGACGCAGTGCGGCATTGACGGTCTGGTTGCGCGCCCGTTCTTCCGTTCCAATCTGATTCATGCCATTGACCGCGTGCGGACGGCAAAGGCGGCAGTGCAGGCGGAAAGCGCTTCTGTGCTGACGGGGATGCGGTTCCTCTGCGCGGAGGATAACAGCCTGAATGCGGAAATTCTGCGCGCCCTTCTGGAAATGCACGGTGCATCCTGCGATATTTACGCGGACGGCGCGGAACTGGTGCAGGCATTTGCGACGGTGCAGGCAGGGGAATATGATGCCATCCTGATGGATGTGCAGATGCCGAACATGAACGGGTTGGAGGCAGCCAGAGCCATTCGCAGCTGCGAAAATCCTCTGGGCGCAAGCATACCGATTGTTGCCATGACGGCAAATGCCTTTGCGGAGGATGTAAGGGAAAGCTTTGCCGCCGGCATGGATGCGCATGTTTCCAAGCCGATTGATATTGCAGTATTGGAAAAAACGATGAGAGGCTTTGCTGCGGCAGGCAGAATTCGCAGCAGAGATTGAGATACAAAAGAAAGACAGGAGAGGATCGCCTTATGAGACGAAGAAAGCTGCTGATTGCAGACGATTCTGAAATGAACCGCGCAATTCTTGCAAATGTACTGGATCAGGAATTTGAAATCATTGAAGCAACAAACGGGAAGGAAGTTATCATTGCGCTGCAGAACTACGGCACGCAGATTTCCGCGCTGTTGCTGGATATTGTGATGCCGGAAATGGATGGGTTTGAGGTTCTGGAGGAAATGAACCAGAGAAATTGGATTGAGGAAATCCCTACAATCATGATTTCCGCAGAAACCAGTAATACCTACATCGACCGCGCATTTGAACTGGGCGCATCGGACTACATCAACCGTCCCTTTGTGCCCGGCATCATTCGCCGCCGTATCATCAATGCAATTCTGCTGCACACCAAAAAGCATCAGCTGATGGATGTGGTTGCGGATTGGTTTTTCCGCAGAGAAAAAAGCAACGAGGTTATGGTGTCGATTCTGGGCTATGCCTTAGGGATGCGCTGCGGAGAAAAGGGCATGCACATGTCGGGTGTGAGCCGCCTGACGGGACTTTTGCTGCAATGCCTGATGAAGCGAACAAACCGCTATGCGCTGAACCCCGATGATGTGGATATCATCTGCATGGCGGCAAGCCTGCATGACATCGGCAAGCTTCTGATTCCGGAGGAAATTCTGACAAAGCCCGGCAAGCTGACCGCGGAGGAATTTGCCATTGTGAAACGGCATACAGTGATTGGCGCGGATATCATTGCCGAAATGCCCGTGTATCAGAATGAAAGACTGGTGAAATATGCCACGATGATTTGCCGCTGGCACCATGAGCGTTGGGACGGCAAGGGCTACCCCGACGGGCTGGCAGGGGATAATATCCCCATTGCGGCGCAGGTGGTTTCTGTTGCGGATGCCTATGATGCGCTGACGAATGAGCGCAGCTATAAGGAAGCCTTTTCCCATGACACGGCACTTGCCATGCTGCATAACGGCGAATGCGGCAGCTTTAATCCGCTTCTGCTTGCCTGCATGGATGAACTTTCGGATACCTTAAGACAGGGCGTGGAGAAAAAGCCTGTGGGGCAGGGCACCGAGCAGGTATATGAAACGGTGGAGGAGCTTTACAGCGGACAGGATGTCATTGCGGCGCGCATGACAAAGCAGCTGGAGGACGCCAACACAAAAGCGGAATTTTTCACAAATCTCAGCGGAGAATTGTGGTTTGAATATACGGCACAGCCTTCCTCTCTGCGCCTTTCCAAGGGCGCGGTGGAGCAGACGGGTCTGCCTGATATCATTGTTGACCCGATGGAAAACGAAGCCTTTCTTTCTGTTTTCGGGAAAAAGGCACTTGCATTGCTGAGTCAGGAGCTGCGAAAGCTGCCGACTGACCGGACGCAGATGGAATTTATGGCACCGATTCTGCTGAACGGAAAGTTGAGCCAGTGCCAGATTGCTATTCTGGTTTCGGGGGCGAAGGACGGCGAAGGACATTACAGCTCTCTGGTCGGCAAGATTGTGGATATTGAGGAAAGCTATCAGAGAATACAGGCGTATGATGCCGAAGCGGCAAAGCCTGCCCTGCAGGAGCAGGTGCTGCTGCCCGTGGTGGCGGATGGAGAAAATACGATTCAGATTACGGAAGGACAGGTTGCTCCTGTGCTGCAGGGGTATCGGAAGATGTTTGAAACGGTTCGTCTGGTGGATCCCGAAATCTGTATGCAGGTTTCCACAACAAAGGAACAGCATTCTGTGGAGAAAAGCAAGGACTGCTTTGCCATCTGGGGAAAAACGAGCCGCTGTGAACGCTGCATTTCGCAGGATGCCATCCGAACAGAGAAGATTCAGACCAAGGTGGAGCCAATCGGCAATGATGTTTATTATGTATTCGCAATGCCGATTGAGATAGACGGGAAGATGTATTCTCTGGAATGTGTGAACCCGATTCGCGCGGAGGATATCAACGGCATAGAAAACGAACATGTGCTGAATCAGCTGCTTGTGCGGAACAGACAGGTTTATATGGATTCTGTGACAAGGGGATATAATCGTCGGTATTACGATGAACGGGTGCGTAACCTGAGCGGAGAATACGCACTGGCGATGATTGATATTGATAATTTCAAGAAAATCAATGACCGCTTCGGGCATACCGCAGGGGATGCGGCATTGTATTATGTGGCGCAGACGATTCGTTCCATGCTGCGCAGCAACGATGCCCTGATTCGCTACGGCGGAGATGAATTTTTCCTGCTGTTTGACAATATGCCGGAGCAGATTCTGGAACGAAAGCTGGAGGAGCTCTGCAAGGCGGTGCGTAACATTGAAGTTGCGCAGTATCCCGAGCTGAAGCTGACCATCAGCGTGGGCGGTGCGTACGCTTCGGGGCGGATTTCCGACCTGATACAGAAGGCAGATGCAGCTTTATATGAGGCAAAGAAAGAAAAGAATCGTGCGGTGATTTTTTAAGGAGGATATTTATGACTGTAAATGAATTTTATCAGAAGGTTGACGGGGACTATACAGATGCAATCAATCGCCTGCAAAGCGATGTGCTGATTCGGAAATTTCTGAAAATGCTTCCGAGGGATAACAGCATGACACTTCTGGCAGAGGCGGTTGAAAAATCCGAAGCGGAGCAGGCCTTTCGTGCGGTGCATACCCTGAAGGGGATGGCACTGAACCTGAGTCTCGCTACTCTGGCAGAGGTTTGTTCCGCGATGACGGAGCTTCTGCGCGGCAAGGATGCACTTCCTGCGGAAATAGGGCAGTATTATGATGCCGTAAGAAGAGAATATGAAAGAGTGCGCGAAGCATTGGAAGAACTGGAATAATTAAGAACCGGAATTATTAAGAACCGAAATCATTAAGAACTGGAATCATTAGGAATCGAAATAATTTGCGAAGGAATATGGATACGAAGATGACGAAAAGCAGCTATCAGGAGGAGCTGTATTACTGGGGAACGTTTCAGATTGAAACGGATGAAGTGGAACAGCAGATTTTAACGCTGTTGTGTGAAAATCATGGGGTTGGTATCATTGGGGGATATTACGAGAAGGACCTTCCGTTCTGCATGGTCAGCGATTTGACGACGCAGATGCTCGGCTATGCTTCTGCGGAGGAATTTGAACACGCGACAGGCGGCTGTCTGGCAG
>JBNMGO010000403.1:0-1611 GCA_050872285.1 Anaerotignum sp. | reverse complement strand
TTCGTGCAGGAAATGAAATTCGACCGTCTGGGTGTATTCTCCTATTCGCAGGAGGAAGGCACGGTTGCGGCGGAAATGGAAAACCAGATTCCGGAAGAACTGAAGGAAGAACGCAGGGACATCATCATGGATATTCAGAGATCCATTGCGGCTGCGCTTTGTGAAAAAGAGGTCGGCAAGGTGATGGAGGTGCTGATTGAAGGCAAGCTGCCCGAGGAAAATATTTTCTGCGGCAGAACAAGACGGGATGCCCCTGAGATTGACGGGCTGGTGTTTGTTTCCTCTGAGGAGGAGCTGTATTCCGGCGATTTTGTGACAGTGAAAATTCGAGAAGCAGGCGATTATGATTTGATGGGAGATGTGGTTTATGGATATGAACTTGGCGAATAAGCTGACCATGCTGCGTGTGGTCATGATTCCGGTATTCTTACTGGTGCTGTTTCTGGCACCTGAGCCAATGAACAGATACATTGCAGTGATTATTTTTATTGTGGCATCCCTGACGGATATGCTGGATGGCAAGATTGCAAGAAAATACAACATGGTTTCCAACTTCGGGAAATTCATGGACCCCCTTGCGGATAAGCTGCTGGTGATGTCTGCACTGGTTTCCATGGTTGCTTTAGAGGATCTGGCGGCTTGGGTGGTTATCGTAATTCTGGCAAGAGAATTTGCGATTACGGGGTTCCGTACCCTTGCGATGGAGGCAAATATCGTGATGGCGGCAAGCTGGTGGGGCAAGGTGAAAACCACCACACAGATGATTATGATTCCTGTTCTGCTGCTGAATCTGCCGTTTGCGTGCATGCCTGTTCTGGAAAAGCTGTTGGTGATTCTGGCGGTATTCTTTACGATTTTCTCCGGTGCAGATTATATCATTAAGAATAAACAGGTTCTGATGGGCTAAGAGAGAAACAGAGAAAGAGAGTCAAAAAAGGCTCTCTTTTTTTATTTTGGGATATTGGAATCCGATGCGAAAAACGGTACAATAGAGGAAAAGACACAAAGGAGGAAGAAGCATGAAGGCAGAAATTCTTGCAGTCGGCACAGAGCTGCTGCTTGGGGATATTTTGAATACAAATGCACAGTTTCTGGCGCAGGAACTGGCAAATCTGGGGATAGAGGTATATTATCAGACGGTTGTTGGGGATAACCCACAGCGGTTGAAGGATACGATTTTCCATGCCTTTTCCAGAGCGGATTTAATTATTACAACGGGCGGCTTAGGACCGACAGAGGATGACCTGACGAAGGAAACGGCGGCGGAATATTTCGGGGAGAAGCTGATTCTGGACGAAAGAGCTTTGGGCAGAATCCGGAAATACTTTGACCGCACAGGCAGAGTGATGACGGAAAACAACGTAAAGCAGGCAATGGTACCCGAGAAGAACGGGATTGTGCTGTATAACGATAACGGAACGGCACCGGGGATTATTATGGAGAAGAACGGGAAGATGATTGTGATGCTGCCCGGGCCTCCGAGAGAAACGATTCCCATGTTCCAAAATCAGGTGAAGCCTTATCTGGCGAAAAAACAGGAATTTACCTTTGTTTCCCGTATTCTGCGTGTGGCAGAGGTGGGCGAGAGTGCCATGGAAGACAGGGTGAAGG
>JBNMGO010000132.1:0-4577 GCA_050872285.1 Anaerotignum sp. | reverse complement strand
GGATAGCCCATCATCTGCCGCATGAGCATTTCTTCCTCATAAAAGTCTTCATAATCCTGCTTTGCGGCATACTGCACCGCATAGTGCTGCGGCTGATAGGTCTGGATGAACACACGTCCTCTGTCGTCCCTTCTGCCGGCGCGCCCTGCTGCCTGCAGCATCAGCCGAAAGCCCGTTTCCGCCGCCGTAAAGCTGTCCGCATTGAGGGATAAATCCGCCGCCATAATGCCAACCAATGTTACGTTGGGGTAATCATGCCCCTTCGCAATCATCTGTGTCCCAATGAGAATATCCGCTTCTCCTGACGCAAATGCCGCAAGAATTTTTTCATGGCTGTGCTTCGTCAGCGTGGTATCTAAGTCCATCCGCAGAATTCGTGCTTCGGGGAACAGCTTCCTTGCTTCTTCCTCGATTTTCTGCGTCCCCGTGCCGAAATAGCGAATATATTTCGAGCCGCAGACGGGGCAGGTTTGCGGCAAAGGGGCTCTCCTGCCGCAATAATGGCAAACCAAAGCCTGCTCCTTCGCATGATAGGTATAGGTTAAATCACATTCCGGGCATTTCATCACATGCCCGCAGCTGCGGCAGGAAACGAATGTCGCGTACCCTCTACGGTTCAGAAAAAGCATCGTCTGCTCTCCCTTCTCCAGATTCCTGCGGATTTCCGCCTGTAATTCCCTGCCGAAGGCAGAACGGTTGCCCTCCGCTAGTTCCTTTCGCATATCCGTCACGAACATCCGCGGCAGAACGCCGCCGCCCGTCCGCTCCTTCAATTCCAGCAGAAGAAATTCTCCCTGCTTTGCTTTGTAATAGCTGATGAAATCGGGTGTTGCCGTCCCCATCAGAAAGAGCGCGCCATAGCGTTTTGCCAATGCCGCCGCCACGTCCTTTGTGTCATATTTCGGGGTAATATCGGAAACATAGCTGTTCTCGTGCGCTTCATCCATAATAATCGCGCCAACCTTCGGAAATGGCAGAAACAACGCCGACCTTGCGCCAATCACCACAGAAATCTCGCCATCCCTCGCCTTTTTCCATTGGTCGACCCGTTCCCCCATGGAAAGGCGGCTGTGCGTCACACTGACCGCATCCCCGAAACGGGAAACGAACCGCTCCGCAATGAGGGGCGTTAAGGCAATCTCGGGCACAAGCACGATTGCCTGTTCTCCCTTCGCCAGAACCTCCGCGATGATCTGCATATAAATCTCCGTTTTGCCGCTGCCCGTCACACCATGCAGAAGCACAGGTCTTTTTTCTTCCTTTGCCAGTTCCTGCCGCAGGGCGGAAAGTGCCGCCGCCTGCTCTGCCGTCGGGGTAAAGGGATGTGTCCGTTCCACCGCATCCGCATCAAAAACATTTCGCCGTTCCGTCTGCGTCCGTTCCCTGAGAATGCCTTTTTTCAGCAGGGTTTTGATGGGAGAATCCGTAATGCCGAGGGCTTCCTTCAACTCTGCGGCAGTTGCTTCTCTGCCGTTTGCGAGATATTCCAGCAGCAGCCTTTGCCCCTCCGGTCGTTTCTCCTTCTCCGCCTTTTTCCATGCCGTTTCCAGAAGGGGATGGTCTCTGTCCAGAGAATAAAGCCGCTTTTCGTTTTTATATTCACTGCGGTGCAAGGTCTGTTTCAGCGCAAGCAAGCCTTTTTCCTCTGCCTTTCGCAAAAATGCAAGGCAGTTTCCGCCGAACTCCGCCTGTACCTCCTCCAAAGGAATTTCCTTTCGCTCCCCGAATAATGCAAACAACGCCGTTTCCTTCGGGGTGAATTTTGTTTCGTTTTCAAACAATTTTCGGCTGACCGTCCAGCTGCTTTTCGTGCGGATGCCGGGCGGCATCATCGCCTGTAAACATTGGTTCAGCGTGCAGAAATAGCGTTCCTTCATCCATTCTGCCAGGTCCAGAAGGGCAGGGGTGAAGGTCGGTCTGCCCTCGTCCAGAACCTCAAGAATCTCCTTGATTTTATCCGCAGGCACCTCCGTTTTTTCGGAAAGAGAAATGACATAGCCCTCCGCCTTTTTGTTGCGGCTGCCAAACGGCACAATCACCCGCACACCGATTTCCGCCGTCATCCCCTCGGGAATCCGATAATCAAACAGCTTATCCATTTCCGGCTGATTCAGCCCAACAATCACCTTCGCATACATCATTTCTCACCTCCCTATAAAAACAGCCCGCAAAAGGTACCTTCAACCTAAAACGGGCTGTCTCTTTCTTGTTCAATTATTCTTCTTCGGTTTCCTCTGCCATGCTTGCAAAATCAACCTCTGCCAGTGCAACCTCTTTATCCTCTTCCTCGGGCTTACCCTCGCGGATTTTCAGCTTGCCTTCGTAAATTTCGTTGACTGCGATGGAAACAGGTTTATCCACCTCGATATGGTCAATCATGGGTTCCTGATGGTCTACGAGCTGTCTTGCTCTTTTTGCCGCCGCAATCACGATGGTGTATCTGCTGGCAATGGTAATATCCTCGGAATCCTGTGTAATAACTTCCAGAATATCAGAATAAGAAGGTCTTAACATATTACATCTCTCCTTTGAAAATCTTTTTGATATTTTTATTTCTGCTGCATTTCATTTTTTCTGCCGCAACGATGGTCAGAATATCCTCCGTTGCCTGTTCTACGGTATCATTGATGACCAGATAGTCATATTCCTCTACCAGTTCCATCTCTTCCAATGCTCGGCGCAGTCGTCTGTTGATGGTTTCCTTATCCTCCGTGCCGCGCTTGGTCAGGCGGTTGCCCAGTTCCTCCAGATTCGGCGGAACCATGAAAATCAGCACACCCTCGGGATAAATTTTCTTTACCTGCAGCGCACCCTGCACCTCAATCTCCAGAATGACATTATTGCCTGCCATCAGCTGTTCTGTTACATATTTTCTGGGTGTGCCGTAATAATTGCCGCAGAATTCCGCCCATTCCAGAAGCTCCTTGCGGTCGCGCATTTCCTCAAATTCCTCTCTGGTATGGAAGAAATAATGCACCCCGTCCTTCTCATATTCTCTGGGCTTTCTTGTTGTTGCGGAAATGGAAAGCGAAAAATCGTTCTTCTCGCAAAGACGCTCTACAATCGTCCCTTTGCCGGAACCGGAAGGACCGGAGATAATCAATAAAATACCCTGTTTATTCATGTGTATTTCCCCTTCATCCTATAAATAGCCATTCTTTTTTCTTTTTATTACGAAAAAAGGCTGTTACTCCAAGTTTTGAATCTGTTCTCTGATTTTTTCGATTTCGCTTTTCAGTTCAATCGTAGCCTTTACAATCTGAATATCGTTCGCCTTGGATGCGATGGTGTTGGATTCCCGGTTCATTTCCTGAATCAGGAAGTCCAGCTTACGCCCCACCTGTCCGCCGCCGTCCAGAATATCCTTCAGCTGAATCAGGTGGCTTTCCAGTCTGGTTACTTCTTCATCCACACAGCCGCGGTCCGCAAAAACAGCAACCTCTGTCGCAATGCGCTGCGGGTCAACATCAACGCCGCCCAGCAGATCCTTCAGGCGGTTGTTCAGCTTTTCCTGATATTCCACAACCACCAGAGGGGAGCGTTCCTTCACCTCTGCCACCAGTGCCTTGATGCGTTCCCCCTTCAGGAGAATATCCTTTTTCAGATTTTCGCCCTCAACGGTACGCATAGCAACGAATTTTTCCACTGCTTCATCCAGCGCAGGCGCCAATGCCTCCCAGATAACTTCTTCCTCCTGCTGTGCCTTTTCCACCGTAATCACATCGGGGAATTTTGCCGCCAGTTCCAGCTTATTTTCGCTGTAGATGCCGAATTTTTCTTCCATCAGCTTCAGCTTATCGATATAAGCCGCCGCCAGTGTTTCATTCAGCTTTACCTCCACATCTGCTGCGGAAAAGGTTTCAAAGCTGATATACACATCCGTCTTGCCGCGAAATACCTCGCGCATGATTCTTTTTTTGATTTTATCCTCGAGACTTGCCAGAGAACGGGGCAGCTTAATCGTCATATCGTTATAACGATGGTTTACGGATTTCATTTCCACCGTAAACTTTCTTTCCTCTGCGATATGCTCGCCGCGTCCATAGCCCGTCATGCTTCTTACACTTGCACTCATGTTTCGGTTCCTTTCTATGTTTCGTTCCAAAAATCGTTGTTTTATTATACATAAGTGTCCGAGAAATAGCAAGGAAAACCGCGAATTGTATCCACTATTTTTAATCATTTTTTAATATTTCCTGCATTTTGGAATTTTTTTGCAATTCCTACTGTTTTTATTGGTAATTCGCCTGAAAAAATAATGCAAAAAGGAAAATCCTATGTTAAAATTATAAATTAACCAAACATTTTTAAGGAGGTGTTCCTTATGGCACTGGACGGCATTACAACCTCTGCCATCGTATCAGAACTCAAAGCAGCCCTTTTAGGCGGGCGTATTGATAAAATCCATCAGCCCCTTGCGGATGAAATCCGCATGACGATTCGTGGCTTGGGCAGCGGCGCAAAGAAAATCATCATTTCCGCCAACTCCGCCCATCCCCGCATCCATCTGACAGAAAGCAGCCGCGAAAACCCCATGACCGCGCCCGTATTCTGCATGGTCATGCGTAAGCATATCG
>JBNMGO010000007.1:0-12374 GCA_050872285.1 Anaerotignum sp. | reverse complement strand
GAGTGTTTCGCTGTCATCCTGTTTCCAGCCCTTGAAGGTATAGCCTTCGCGTTCGGGTTTCTCTGCTGCAACCTGATAGGTACCGCGATAGTAGATGCGGTTATCCGCACTGCTTGCGGGCAGTTTGGTAACACCTTCGCCATTTGCAGTGTAGGTTACGGCATGTACATTGATTTCGCCATCCAGATGCCAGGAGACATTGCTATGGAAACCTGTTGCGCCGCCAGCACCACCTAAATTACCCCAATGAGTTACATCAGACCATTTGAAGCCGTTATCCTTTGCATTGCCAATGCCTGTGAAGTCATCCATTTTACTCAAATCACCAGTGAATTCTGTGGATGCGCCTTTTACAGGAGCAACGGTTGTACCTTTTTCGACTTCGCCGAAGGTGATGTAGTACCAACCCTGAGAAGCGTCCTTATTCCAGGAGATTTCCTGTTTTACACCGTTTGTTACAACTGCTGCAGGGCGGTTTTCTCTATTGAGGAGAGTACCATTATTTGCGAAGCAGGCATACACATAAGCGGAGTAATAGGGTGCATCCTCTGTGGGTTTTGCTGCGGATTCCTCTGCAAAAACAACTGCCTTTTCGGATACGGCAGAGCCTGTGCTGATGCTTTCTTCTGTTGCAGGTGCTTCCTCTTCTTCTACAGAGAATGCTGCATCCGTTTCTTCCTCGGAAATTTCTACGTCGGAAATTTTTTCGTCGGAAGCTACTTCGGTTTCCTCCACAGCAGGAGCATCAGTGGTTTCGTCCTCAGAAGACTCGTCTGCGGCATCATTGCTTTCGGATACCTCAGTGCTGTCAGAGCTTTCGTTGGAGCTTTCAGTTGTGCTTTCGGAATCGGGACAGTAGGATTCAGCTGCGCCTTCGTTCGATTCTTCCGCAAACGCATTTACCGGGGCGAGGAAGAGCATCATGCTCAGTACCATCAGCCAGGGCAGAAAGCGTTTGCCTTTCTTTTGTTCTTTTGCCATTAGAAATAATCCTCCTTCTTGTCTTGTGGTAGCCATAGAAGCAGGACGATATGTGTTTGGCAACCGGCTGCCATGCGGAGAAGCTCCGTTTAGGCCCGTGGCTTTGCGACACCGGCTTTCACCGGCTGTGCCTTTGTCTGTACATACGCCCAAATGAGCCGCACAGATAAAGTTGTGTGAAACATTTATAGATACATACGCTATAAGCACCTGTTTTTTTATAACGTAGGATATCTCGAACTAAAATGGATAAAAGTAAATCCGTTTCTACTATATCGTTTCTACTATATATAATAGAAGGGATTTTTATAGGAAAACACATGGCAGAGAGAAAACTCCTTGCCATGTGGATTTTTTTGTTTTTTTACGCGCTACGGTTAATTATGCTGCGATTGCAAGAGAATCGCTCTGCTGTGTGTAGCTCAGAGGAGATACACAACCGGACAGGCTGTTTGCATTCAGCACACGTTCTGTTACAGCGTAGGTCAGGTCAATCTGATACCAAGCACCGTCTACGTTTACTTTGTTCCAAGCATGGTAGCTTTTGCCTGCATAGCCTTTTGTCAAAGAACAAGGGATGTTCTGGCTACGGCACATTGCTGCGAACAGGGAAGACAGGTCATAGCAGATGCCCTTGTTGCTGTTCAGTGTAGCGTTTGTATCGGGGATATATTTGCTTACCTTACCGGATGTGATTTCGGCTGCAAGCTTTGTATCGTATGTATAGTGACCTGCAATGTAATTGTAGATGGCAGTTACCTTTTCAGCATCTGTTGCTGCACCCTTGCAGATTTCAGCAGCTTTTTTGCTGACTGCATCGCCTGCTGTAAACTGAACATCTGCAGTGGAGATGAGGTAGGGAGCATATTCGTTTTTGATTTTTGCATTTACGGTTTCTCTGCCGACAACCTGATAGGTTGTACCGGAAACGTTTTCACATACGGTAATGGTGTATGTGCCGTCGCCCTGATCCAGAGAGAACTCAGCAGTTTTGCCGCTGGGGCAGTTTTTATAGGAAGTTTTGTTGTCGCCGTACTGGATGCCGACTTTCAATTTGGAATCGGAAGAGTAGTTTACGGTAACAAAACCATCTTTTGCATGGGAAGTATCAATAGAACCTGTGGAAGCGCTGGCTGTTACCACGCCTGCCATAGACATTAAAATGAAGGCTGCAGCAAATGTGCAAACACAAGAAAAAAGCCGTTTCATACGGAATCTCCTTTCGGTAACTGGCTGCCAGCCCTCTTCTGAGGGGTAAGGCCCTATAGCTTTGCGTCGCCACCTTTCGATGGGTTTGCTATTATCGTTTGAGATGCTGTCGATTACGGCTGCATCTTTAACTAACGTTGACTGTATTATTTTTTATACTTACACTATATACCTTTTTTCGCGTTTGTCAATAGAAAATCGCAAAAAACCTTGAAAAATCGACAAAAACTCGAGGTGTAGACACATGCGCGGGAGGGGTGGAAAACACTGTATACAGGGTACGAAAGGGCTTGTATATTTTGCATAAAAAACAGGAAAGAAAGAGCAGATTCTTTTGCTTTACTTTAGCGTAGTAATGTGATACTATGATGAAGAACAAAGGAGCAGCGCTCCGCAGGAACGAAAAAACGATATGAAAAAGGGGACGATAACGTATGAAAAAGTATTTGGCACTGTTTTTGACAATGATTATGGGCGTGTCTGTTCTGGCAGGCTGCGGCGGTTCTGACGATGCGGCAAAGACCTTTACCGTAGGCTTCGACGCAGAATATCCTCCTTACGGCTACAGAACAGAGGACGGCGATTACACCGGCTTTGACCTGGATCTGGCTGCTGAGGTCTGCGAAAGAAACGGCTGGGAACTGGTAAAACAGCCCATCGACTGGAACGCAAAGGATATGGAGCTGAACAGCGGCGCAATCGACTGTATCTGGAACGGCTTCACCATGACAGGCAGAGAGGATGAATACACCTTCTCCAAACCCTATGTTGACAACAGCATCGTATATGTTGTAAGAGCGGATTCCGATATCCAGACAGAGGCTGACCTGGCAGACAAGCACGTTATTACACAGGCAGGCTCCTCCGCACTTTCCGCTTTGCAGGATGAATCCAAGGCAGATGTGGTAAAAACCTTCGCATCTCTGGAGGAAATCGCAGATTACAACACAGCATTCATGAATCTGGAAGCAGGCACAAATGATGCCATCGCAGTAGATATCGGCGTTGCACAGTATCAGCTGACAACAAAATCCGATAAATTCAGAATGTTGGAAGAACCCCTCTCCACAGAACAGTATGCAATCGGCTTCAAGAAGGGCAACGAAGAACTGAGAGATCAGGTACAGGCAACACTGGATGAAATGGCTGAGGACGGTACTCTGGCAGAAATCGCAGCAAAGTACAAAGACTATAATCTGGATCAGATGCTTTGCTTAGGCAAATAATGAAAAAATAACGAAAAAGCAGCAACGAAAGCTTGGAAAGACGGTGGGAACGCTCCTGCCGCCTTTCCTGCGTTTCAGGAATTTCTCATATTCCTGTACTTTTACGGTTAAGAAAGGAATTTTACTATGAATTTTGCGATTATTGCACAGCAGCTGGCAAGCGGCATGGGGTCCTCCCTGCTGATTTTTGTGCTGACACTGCTGTTTTCCATGCCCTTGGGGCTTCTGGTTGCCTTCGGGCGGATGTCAAAAATAAAGCCCTTGCAGGCAGTCATTAAGGTTTGCATTGCCATTCTGCGCGGCACCCCACTGATGCTGCAGCTGCTGGTGGTGAATTTTGCGCCTTATTATCTGTTCCGCATTTCTCTGCCCAGATGGTATCGCTTCGGCGCGATTATCATCGGCTTTTCCATCAACTATGCGGCATATTTTGCGGAAATTTACCGTTCCGGTATCGAATCCATTCCCAAGGGGCAGTATGAAGCGGCTTCCGTTCTGGGGTATAATAAAAACCAGACCTTTTTCCGCATCATTTTCCCGCAGATGGTAAAGCGCGTACTGCCGCCTGTGACAAATGAGGTTATCACACTGGTAAAGGATACCTCTCTGGCGTTTGTGCTGGCGTACGAGGAAATGTTCACCGTAGCAAAACAGATTGCATCCGCAAGAACAAGCATCATGCCCCTGTTCGTTGCAGGTGTGTTCTATTTCATCTTCAATGCTGTGGTTGCCTTCGCAATGGAACGCATTGAAAAGAAGCTGAGTTATTACCGTTAAGAAAGGAGGGCATACAATGAATAAGGTATTGGAAATCAAACACTGCAATAAAAGCTTCGGCGAAAACGAAGTTCTGAAGGATATTTCTCTGTCCGTAACAGAGGGACAGGTTGTGTCTATCATTGGGCCTTCCGGCTCGGGGAAATCGACACTTCTGCGCTGTGCAACCATGCTGGAAACCATGGACGGCGGCGACCTGATTTATCTGGGCGAATATGCCGCAAAGGCGGATGCACAGGGCAAGGCGGTTTATGCTGCAAAGGAAACCCTGCAGGGCATCAAAAAGCATTTCGGTCTGGTGTTCCAGAATTTTAATCTGTTTCCCCATTATTCCGTGATGAAAAACATCACCGAACCGCCGATTCTGATTGGCAAACGCAAAAAAGAGGAAATTTATGCCGAGGCAAGAGAACTGCTGAAAAAAATGGGACTGGCGGATAAGGAAAACGCTTATCCCTGCGAACTTTCGGGCGGACAGCAGCAGCGTGTTTCCATTGCGCGTGCATTGGCAATGAAACCGAAAATTCTTTTCTTTGACGAACCTACTTCTGCACTTGACCCTGAGCTGACGGGCGAAATTCTGAAGGTTATCAAGGATTTGGCGGCGGAACACATGACGATGGTAATCGTGACACATGAAATGTCCTTTGCAAGGGATGTTTCCGACCATATTATTTTCATGGACGGCGGCGTAATCGTGGAAGAGGGCGAACCCGAACAGGTCATCAATCACCCCAAACAGGAACGTACGAAAGCCTTCCTGAGTCGTTTTCAGCAGTAAGGAAGTGGTTGGATGGAAGTGAAATTCATCAAAGCAAGCCCTACGGAAAATATGACACTGCTCATTGAAACGCCTGTGGCAAGAGAGGAACAGCTTGCCGTTGCGGAAAAGCTGATTGCCTACGGCAATGTATACGCAGAGCAGGCAGGCTATATCGAAGAAGCGGAAAACCCTGCGGCAGAAAAGCACTTGCAAATGATGGCAGGGGAATTTTGCGGCAATGCAAGCCTTTCTCTGGCGGCATGGCTGGCAAGGGAGAAAAAACTGCCGATTGGCGAAAAAACGGAAATTACGCTTGAGGTTTCGGGGGCGGAGGAGCTTGTTCACTGCGAAATGGAACGGGAAACGGAAAACCGCTTTCTGGGCAGGGTTGCAATGCCCCTGCCACAGGAAATCGAAACGAGAACATTTACACTGGATGGCGAAAAAATCGAACTGACCGCCGTTGTGTTCGCAGGTATTACGCATATTATCGTCCCTGTGTCCCTTTGGGGCGAGGATGCGGCGGAAAAGGCGGAACGCGCGGCAAAGGTCTGGGCAAAGGAACTGCCGCCTGTGTTCGGACTTCTGCTGTTTGATGAGGAAAAATCCAGTCTGCGACCTCTGGTTGCGGTGGAGAATGTCAGCTTAATCTGGGAAAGAGGCTGTGGCAGTGGAACTTCCGCTGTCGGGGCATATCTGGCGGCAAGGGAGAAAAAGGATGTTGCCATTTCCCTCAAACAGCCGGGCGGCGTGATGCGCGCAGAGGTTTCCTGTGAAAACGGAAAAATTACGAAAATTGAAATTACGGGCAGGGTTGCCATTGTTGCAGAAGGAATTGCATACATATAAGAAAGTCGCAGGAAAACCTGCGACTTTTTGTGTGCCTGAAAACTCCGTTTTCAACTTAAAGAAAAGGAAACGTCATCCAGATTGAGTGTCTGATTTCCGTTTGTGGTAACGCGGAATTCCACCCGTGCCAGATACGCATTTTCGGGTGCCTGCTCCGTGAGGAAGCGGTAGTAGGCGAAGGTTCTGTTATCTGTCGGGATATCCTGCGAACGGATGAAGATGCAGTTCTGTACCGGCTCGCTGTCATCCTCAAGGTAGAAAATAACGCAGGCTTCCAACTGTACCTGTGCGCCGTTGCCCTTTGCGAAGAAGCTCAGCTCGAAATAGCAGCCGCCTGTGATATCCACATCCTGCCAGAGAACCGCACCGTTGGACAGCAGGACAGAATAATTGCCCGAATGGACATTGCCCTGTACGGTATCGGATGCGGAGAGGTCGCTGTTATTGATATTCCAATCGAGGGGAACGCCATCCGCCGCAAATTCCTCCATGCCGCCGTTGGAAAGCAGTTCGCCCTGAGAAGCACAGGGGCAGGAGCAGGTGCCTGTCGCGCCTGTAGCACCGGTTGCGCCCGTTGCGCCGGTAGTGCCGGTTGCGCCTGTCGCACCGGTAGCCCCTCTTGCACCTGTGGCACCTGTTGCACCCGTAGCACCTGTTGCACCGTTGGCGCCTGCAGCACCTGTTGCACCGGTTGCGCCTCTTGCACCGTTGGCACCCGCAGCCCCTGTCGCGCCTGTTGCACCTCTAGCACCGGTTGCCCCTGTTGCGCCTGTCGCACCCGTTGCGCCTGTTACGGCACAGCAGCGTGTCCAACAGCAGTTCGATTCACTCTGACAGCAATTTCTTTCTCGATTTCCGCAAGCATATTGTTCCATATTGATTCCTCCTATAAATTTTTTTGAAACAGGCCTGTTTCTCTTTCATACTATGGGGCAAGTCCGATTTTGTGCATTTTCACGCGTTCTTTGCGGCAGATATCTTGACAGAAAGAAGGGATTTCCTCTATACTTTGCCAATAAGAACAGCGAAAAGGAGTGACATCCTATGATTGCAAATATTCCGAGAGTCGGCATGCGTATGGTGAAAACGGCATTGGCGGTTGCCATCTGCTTTTTGCTTTATGTTCTGCGCGGAGAGGAAGGTGTGCCGATTTTTTCTACGATTGCCGCGATTATCTGTATGCAGCCCTATGCGGAAAACAGCATACAGGTTTCCATAAACCGTATCATTGCAACGCTTCTGGGGGCGGTTTTTGCCCTTCTGGTGCTGTATCTGATTCAGTATATTCCCTATGAGGTGCGTGTCCTGCGGTATCTGGTGATTTCCTTTGCCGTGATTCCGGTGATGTATGTGACAGTGTTGTTGAAGCGGACGGGCGCAACTGCCCTTTCGGGGATTGTGCTGCTGAGCGTCTGCCTTTCCAATGTGGGCTATACGCCGCTGGAGGGGGCAATCAACCGTTCTGTCGAAACGATTATCGGGATTCTGGTTTCGCTTGGGGTCAATAATCTGCACCTGCCGCGGAAAAGGACGGAGGATTACCTTTTTGTGACAGGCTTTGACGGGGCGTTATATGATGAGAAAAAAGGCATTTCGCCCTATGTTTCCTTTGAACTGAATCAGCTTTTGCATGACGGTCTGCCCTTCACGATTGCGACAGAACGCACGCCTGCTTCGCTGATGGCGGATTTAAAGGGGTTGGATTTGCGCCTGCCTGTGATTGCGATGGATGGGGCGGTGCTGTATGATGTGAAGGATAAACGCTACCGCGCGACAAGCGGACTGCCGAAGGAATGGGTGGACACCATCTGCACCCATGTGAAGGAGAAGGATTATCATTATTTTCTGAATGTGGTCTGGCAGAATGTGCTTCTGATTTATTTCAGCGAATTTAAAAATGAGGTGGAACGGGAGTTGTATCTTTCCAACCGCCGCTCGCCTTACCGCAATTATATTTACGGCGAAATGCCCGAGGATGGCGTTGTGGTGTATATCCTGCTTGTGCTGCGGGATGAGGAGGCAGATGCACTGGAGGCGGAACTGAGGGAGATGGACACCGAGAAGGAGCTTCTCTTTTTACGGGATAAATCGGAAACGCCTGAGGCATACTGTCATTTGAAGATTTATCATAAAAATGCAACGAAGAAATATATGCTGGAGCGGCTGATGGAGGAAATTCCGCAGAAGAAATGTGTTGCCTTCGGCAGCAACCGAAACGACCTTTCCATGCTGACCTCTGCACAGCTTTCCTATGCAACGGCGGATGCTGCGCCCGAAGCGAAGGCGGCGGCAAAACGACAGCTGAAGGGGCATGGCGGCGACAGCATTGTACGAAAGATATTCCGTTTATATGAGCGGCTGCCATGGGAAAAGCTGCCAAAGGAACTGAGAGAACCAAAGGAATGAGAGGGAAAAGATATGAGCGAATTACATGAGCTTTCCAGAGCGGAGCTGCTGCTGGGAAGGGAAGGCATAGAAAAACTGAGAAATGCGCGCGTGGCGGTGTTCGGCATCGGCGGTGTTGGCTCCTTTGCGGCAGAAGCGCTGGCAAGGGGCGGCGTGGGACATCTTACCCTTGTGGATGGGGATGTGGTGAGCCTGACGAATCTCAACCGTCAGCTGATTGCGACGCAGAAAACGATTGGCAGAAAGAAAACATCCGTTATGGCGGAACGGATTCATGAGATTATGCCCGAAACCGAGGTGGTGGAATATCCTGTGGTTTACGGGGCGGAAAACAGGGATTTGCTGGATTTCGCTTCGTATGATTATATCGTGGATGCGATTGATACGGTGACATCCAAGCTGATGCTGATTGAAGAAGCGAAAAAAGCAGGGACAGAGGTCATCAGCTCTATGGGAACGGGGAACAAATTCGACCCGACCCGTTTTGAGGTGGCGGATATTTCCAAGACAAGCGTCTGCCCTTTGGCGAAGGTGATGCGAAAGGAATTGAAGGTGCGCGGCATCCGCGGCGTGAAGGTGGTTTATTCCAAGGAACTGCCCCAAAAGCCGGCAGAGTCGCAGGAAACGGGCAAGCGTCAGATTCCCGGGAGCCTTTCCTTTGTGCCGCCTGTGGCAGGGATGATTCTGGCTGGAGAGGTTATTCGGCATATTGCCGGTGTGAAAACAGAATAAGAAAAAATTTTAAGCCTTTGCCTATATTTGGCAGGGGCTTTTTTGTATGTTTCTGTTGACATTGGTACGAAATCATACTATAATACGCAGGTATGAAATCGTACTACGGAGGTGTGAAATGGAGTTTTTCGGAGCAGGAAAGGAATTGCGAAGATTCAATCAGCTTTTGGCAGAAATTGAGGCGGTTTACCATGAAGCGGCATGGAAGCTGGGACTGAGCGACAGCGCGGAGATGATATTATATGCCATCTGCAATCTGGGGGTGCCGTGCCTGTTGAGTGATATCGTCCGTTTTTCGGGGATGAGCAAGCAGACCATCAATTCTGCCCTGCGGAATCTGGAACGGGACGGTGTGCTGCGGCTGGAAACCATCGGCGGCAGAAAAAAGCAGGTGTTTCTGACAGAGGACGGGGAGCGGCTTGTGCGGCAGACTGCCATGCAGGTGATTGAAATTGAAAACGAGATTTACAGCGGATGGACGGAGGAGGAAATTTCCTCTTATCTTTCGCTGACACAGAGATACTTATCTGAAATCAAGGAGAAAACAAAAGAGTTGAAAAGGAGAGAAGACGTATGAATATCCAATTATCGGATCATTTTACCTATCGCAGGCTGATTCGGTTTGTCATCCCTTCTGTTGCCATGATGATTCTGACCTCGATTTACGGCGTGGTTGATGGGCTGTTTGTTTCCAATTTCGTTGGGAAAACACCCTTTGCGGCGGTGAATCTGGTCATTCCCTTTACGATGATTCTGGGGGCGTTTGGCTTCATGCTGGGGACAGGCGGCACCGCCCTTGTGGCAAAAACCCTTGGGGAGGGCAAGCAGGAGGAAGCAAATCAGATTTTTTCCATGCTGATTTATTTTGCATTGGGCTTAGGTATCCTTCTGACGATTTTCGGCATTGCGGTGCTGAAAAAAATTGTTGTGAAAATGGGCGCGGATGATGCCATGCTGCACCACTGTATGATTTACGGGCGGATTGTGCTGCTGGGGATTCCCTTTTATATGCTCCAGAATATGTTCCAGAACTTTCTGATTGCGGCGGAAAAGCCACAGCTTGGCTTAATTGTAACGATTGCCGCAGGGGTGACGAATATGGTTCTGGATGCGCTGTTTATCGGCGTGCTTGGCTGGGGCGTAGCAGGGGCAGCGGCGGCAACGGCACTGGGGCAGTGTGTCGGCGGTCTGGTTCCCTTTGTTTATTTTGCAAGGAAGAACAGCAGCAAGCTTTCTCTGGTGAAAACAAGGCTGATGGGCGGCGCATTATTTCATGCCTGCACGAATGGTTCTTCCGAGCTGGTGTCGAATGTTTCCATGTCTCTTGTGGGGATGCTCTATAATCTGCAGCTGATGAAATTCGCAGGGGAAAACGGCGTTGCGGCGTATGGCGTGATTATGTATGTCAACTTTATTTTCATTGCGATTTTCCTTGGCTATGCCTATGGTTCCGCGCCGATTGTTGCCTTCAACTACGGCGCAAGGCGGACGGAGGAGCTGCAAAATGTACTGAAAAAGAGCCTGAAGCTGATTCTGGGGACAGGGATTTTGTTATTCCTGATCGGGACGGTATTCGCAGGCGTGCTTTCCAAGCTGTTTGTCGGTTATGATGCGGAATTGTATCAGCTGACGGTGCGCGGCTTCCGGCTGTACGCGATTTCCTTCCTGCTGTGCGGCTTCAATATTTACGGCTCGTCCTTCTTTACTGCGCTGAACAACGGCGTGGTTTCCGCGGCAATCTCCTTCCTGCGGACGGTGGTATTTGAGGTGGCGGCAATTCTGATTCTGCCTGTCTTCTTTGGGGTGGACGGCATCTGGTGCGCCATCACGGTGGCGGAGCTTGCCTCTATTCTGATTACCACAGGCGCATTTTTCGCTTTGCGAAAGCGGTATCAGTATCTGTGAAGTGGAGAATTTTCCCTCAATTCTTACAATTTTCTTAGAATTTTATGAAGAAAAGGGGAACTTACTTGCAATGCGTGGGGATTTACGCTACAATCGGATTGAGAAAAGTGGTGTTCTGTTGCCTTTTGTCGGGCTGCGGCACGAAGGCGTGAAGGAGGAATCCCTATGAAGAAACAAAAGAAAAGCAGAGTTCTGGGTATGGCTTTTATTGTCTGTCTGGCTTTCTCCGGCTGCGGCACAGGCGCGCAGGATGCGGCGTTCAGCTCTGCGGAGGATTATGTGCAGGCGGCAAAAACGGCGCTTGCGGAACAGAACAGCTTTACGGCGGATTTTGATGCCGAGATTGCGATGAATAACGCAGGAACGGGCAGCATGACCACGAAGGGCAAGGTAACCTTCGTGCAGGAGCCGCTTTATATGGAAGTGGATACGGATATGGGCTTTGAAAACGGCAGCCAGACCTACACCCTTTATTTGCAGAAGGGCGAGAATGAGAAGGGCGAGGATGTCGTGAATCAATATATGAATTATGACGGACAGTGGACGGAAATGACCCTGCAGGGGGCGGATTCCATGAACGGTGTGCGGATTTACAATGCGGCGGAAAACATGGAAACCCTGCTTGCGGCGGCGGAAAACTGTTCTGTGCAGGCAAACGGCAGCAAGGCTGTCATTTCCGCGGATATCCCCGAGGAAAAGCTGTACGATGTGGAGGAGACCGGGCGTTTCTTCGAGATTGCAGGGATGAGCGGCCTTTCCGAGGTATATTTCAAGGGCGCAGGGGATGTTCCTGTTACCTTTGTGGTGGACAGAAAAACGGGCGCGCCGATTTCCTATGAAATTGACCTGGCGCAGGCGTTGGAGAAGGTTACGAATAATGTGCTTTCGGAGCTGGGCGGCGGCAGCGGCATTACCGTGCAGACCTACCGCATTTCTTCCGAGCTGACACAGCTTGGCGGCGTGAAGGCAGGCGAGATTCCTGCCGAGGCAAAGAGCAGCGCCATCAATTATGAAAGAGAAATTTCCATGCTGGAATCCGATGAATAAAAAAATAAGAGACAGAAAACCCGTTTTGTGTGGCGCAAGGCGGGTTTTTCTTTGATTTCAGGGGATTTTATGGGAAATAGGGCTTTTATTTTGCATGACATTCATGTTATAATCAAATTTAGTTTGTTTTTTGAACATGGCGGCGGAAACGCCGTAACGCAATAGAAAATACGGAATGAGAAAAAGGAGAGAAAAACATGATCGCTGCACAGGGTGTCAGCCTCCAATATGGCGGCAGAGTACTTTTCAACGACGTGAATATCAATTTCACAAAGGGCAACTGTTATGGTCTGATTGGTGCCAACGGTGCCGGTAAGTCCACATTTCTGAAAATTCTGGCAGGGGAGATGGAACCCAATAAGGGCTCTGTATTCATCACCCCCTGGGAACGCATGGCGGTTCTGAAGCAGGACCATTTCCTGTTTGACGATTTTGATGTGGTAGAGTGCGTGTTATACGGACATAAGAGACTGTATGAT
>JBNMGO010000015.1:0-10504 GCA_050872285.1 Anaerotignum sp. | reverse complement strand
TCATTGAACGCTTTTTTGAAGGCATCCACAGGGAACATTTCATGCGGCAGAGAGGTGCTTGTAAAATTGATGGCATTTTCCATGGATAGACCGCTTTCAAAGGAACGCAGGTTGCGGCTTGCCACAGGCTCGGGGATATGCTTCACAGGCAGGGGCGAAACAAAGGTACCGCTGCCCACGCGCGAATAGACCAGCTGCTTTTTTTCCAGAAGCTTATACGCATTGACAATCGTAACGGAATTGACCCCGAAATGCTCCGCGGTTTTGCGGATGGGGGGCAGCTTGCTGTTGGCAAGCAGAACGCCGTCCGTAATCAGCCCCTCGATGCCCTCTGCCAGCTGCTGATAGAGGGGAACGGGACTTGCCTTATGCAACTGTAGCTGAAAAATTTCTACCATATTAAATATACTCCAAATCGTTAAAATTTCGTTTTAGTTTTCCGCGCCGTACTGCTTTCTGCCCGATGCCCCTGCAATACCCATGGCTTCTCTGTATTTTGCGACAGTACGGCGGCAAATCTGAATGCCTTCCGCGGTCAGACGTTCCGTCAGTTCTCGGTCACTTAAGGGTTTTGTTTTTTCCTCGGCATCAATGATGGCGCGCAGGCGGTTTTTGATGCTGTCCGCAGAAACATTTTCCGCCGTTTCCGCCTTCGCCATTGCCTTGGAAAAGAAGGTATGCAGAGGGAACACGCCGCGTTCACACTGTAAATATTTTTCCTTGACAGCACGGCTGACGGTGGATTCATGGATATTGAGCAGCTCCGCAACATCCACCAGACGCAGGGGGACAAGCTGTCCCTGCGGCTCTAAGAAAAATTTCTTCTGCTTTTCCACAATGGCTTCGACCACCTGCTGTAAGGTGCTTTCTCTGCGGCTGATGCACTGCAACGCCCATTCGGCACGCCTGAGCTGGTCTGCGATATATTCCTCTGTCTGCTCGTCTGCTTTTTCGCGCAGCAGCTTCACATAGCTATGGCTGATGTGCAGACGGGGCATGACGGTTGTATTCGTGGTAACGATGAGTTCCTCGCCCCTGCGTTCCACCAGAACATCCGGCACAACATATTCCACATTGCCCTCCCCTGCAAAGCCGCTGCCGGGCTTGGGCTGACAGGCGCGGATTTCCTGCAAAGCACGCGTGAGCCGCTCCATGGAAACCTTTTCTGCTTTTGCGATATAGGAAAGGCGGTTTTTCGCCAGTTCATCCAGATAATTTCTTGCGATTTTCATGGAAAGGGCGGAAGCGTTTTTCTGCTTCAGCTGAATGAGGAGACATTCCTGTAAATTTCTCGCCCCCACGCCGGAAGGCTCTAAGGATTGAAACTGCGCCAGAATTCTTGCGGCAGTGGATTTTTTCATGGGATATTTTTCCATCATCATTTCAATGGCATCCTTTTCCAGATAGCCGCTTTCGGCGGTGCTTTCCGCCAGAAACCGCAGAACAGCCTTATGCCCTGCCGGAATTTCCTGCGTATTGATCTGAAAGAGAAGAAATTCGCGCAGACTCTGCCCCTCTTTTTTGCCGAAGGCATTTGTTTCGCGCTCCTTTTCCTCCTGCTCATGCTCCATGCGGTAAAGGCTGCGGTTCTGCTCATCCGCCTCCTCGAGCCATTCCAGCTTTTGCAGCAGCTCTGTATTTTCCTGCTGCACAGGCTCCTTCTCCTCGTTCCATTCCACAAGGGGATTCTCCTCCGCAAATTCTCGGATATATTCGGAAAGGGTCACGGCATTCATCTGCAGAATCTCCACAGACTGCTGCATTTTCTGCGATAAAATCTGTTTTTGCTGTACCTGAAGCGACAGTTCCATAAAAAAATCCCCTTTCTCGATGCTTGATTGCATTTATTTTATCATAAAATTGGATAAAATCCCACCATTTTGTTTAAATATCCCTAAAAAAGCAGAGAAAATGCACCGAGAATATGGTAATAAATTAACATTTACTTTTATAGATAATAAGTGTACACTATATAGGATGATTCATTCGCATACAAATTATTTTTGTTCTGCGGATGTCTCCGCAATATTATAACGCAAAGATCAGGTTTCGACATTATTTTGTGGAAGAAGGGTTCTTTTTTGGAATAATCAGGTGAAAATTTCTTTTGAAAAAAAGTTTTTTCGCCTTTTTTCTGCAAAATTATTGAGAAATTCTTATTTTTGTATTAAAATATTGCTGTTATATTATAGTTATTTTTTTATAAAAGTATAACTTTAAACCAGCGCCAGCCCTGGCGCACGACAAATTTGAACAGAGGGGGATAATATGCAAGCTTTAACGTTCAAACGTGGTGTACATCCTCCTGATGGGAAAGAACTGGCAAAAGACCAGCCCATCAAGGTGATTATGCCCAAAGAAAACTCTGAGTTGTTCTACCCTATGAGCCAGCACATCGGTGCTCCTTGTGATCCACTGGTAGCTGTTGGTGATCATGTAAAAGTAGGACAGAAGATCGCTGAGTCCGGCGCACTCATGTCTTCTCCTATCTTCGCTTCCGTTTCCGGCGAAGTAGTAGACATCAGACCTATGCTCGTACCCGGCGGTGCAATGGTAAAGGCTATCGTTGTAAAGAACGACGGCAAAATGGAAGAGATCGAAGGTCTCAACGAAGGTAAGGATTACACAACCATGACAAACGACGAAATTCTGGCAGCAATCAAAAATGCCGGCGTTGTTGGTCTGGGTGGTGCAGGTTTCCCTACACACGTAAAACTGAACCCTCCCAAGGACACACCCATCGATCACATCCTCATCAATGCGGCTGAATGTGAGCCCTACCTCACATGTGACTACCGCCTGATGCTGGAAGAACCCGAAAGAATCGTAAGAGGTCTGCAGATTATGCTGAAACTGCATCCCAATGCAAAGGGCGTAATCGGTATCGAAATGAACAAGCCCGAAGCAATCGCATCCATGCAGAAGGCATGCGAAGGCATCGACAACATCACTGTTCAGCCTCTGGTAACAAAATTCCCTCAGGGCTCTGAAAAACACCTGATTTACGCTATCACAAAGAGAGAAGTAAAATCCGGCGCACTGCCCGCATCCGCAGGCTGTATCGTAGACAACGTTGATACCGTTGTTGCTATCGAAAGAGCAATCTGCAAGGGCAGACCTCTGATGAGAAGAATCGTTACTGTTTCCGGTAAGGGTATCAAAAACCCCGGCAACTACAAAATCAGAATCGGCATGACGCTGAGAGATCTGGTAGATGCCATTGGCGGTTTCAACGAAGAAAACCCTCCCGTAAAACTGATTGCAGGTGGTCCTATGATGGGTCCCACACTGTATACTCTGGACGTTGCGTCTGTTAAGACAACCTCCGGTCTGCTTTGCTTCACAAAGGACGAAGCATACATTCCCGAAGAAAGAAACTGCATCCGCTGCGGTAAATGTGTAGAGCATTGCCCTATGGGCCTGATGCCCTTCATGCTGAACGCATTCGCTCTGAAGGGCGACGGCGAAGGCTTTGTAAAGCATCACGGTCTGGATTGTATCGAATGTGGTTCCTGTTCCTACGAATGTCCTGCGAAGCGCCAGCTGGCACAGTCCATCAGAGCGACTAAGAAGATCGAAGCAGGCAAGAAGGCAGCAGCCGCTGCAGCAGCAAGAGCAAAAGCAGAGGCTGAGAAAAAAGCCGCTGAGGAAAAGAAATAAGAAGGGGGAGAATAAAACATGGCTAATTTTGTAGTATCCGGTACCCCTCACGTGCGTTCCAAAGAATCCATCCAGAGCATCATGCGTGATGTTATCATCGCTCTGGTTCCTGCAACAGCAGCGGGTATCTATTATTTCGGTCTGAAAGCACTGATTCTGATTGTGGCTGCAATCATTTCTGCTGTTTTCTTTGAATGGCTGTATGAAAAAATCACAAAGAAACCTGTTACAATCAACGACCTGTCCGCAGTTGTAACCGGTCTGTTACTGGCAATGAACCTTCCTGCATCCGCTCCCGTTTGGGTTGCAATCGTAGGTAGTGCATTTGCTATCATTTTTGCAAAACAACTGTTTGGTGGTCTGGGTCAGAACTTCATCAACCCTGCTCTGGCAGGTCGTGCATTCCTGCTGGCTTCCTACCCTACAGAAATGACTACTTGGGTTGTTCCCAACGGTCTGGCAGCTGATGCTGCTACATACGCTACACCTCTGGCACAGCTGAAAAACGGCACACTGGATGCTTCTCTGGGTCAGCTGGTACTGGGTCAGGTTGGCGGTACAATCGGTGAAACATGTGCCATCGCACTGATCATCGGCGGTATCTACCTGCTGTATAAACACGTTATCAGCTGGAAGATTCCCGTAATCTACATCGCAACCGTATTCATTCTGTTCGCAGTTCTGGGCAGACACGGTCTGCGTATGCCTGTACAGGAAATCTTCGCCGGCGGCGTTATGCTGGGTGGTATCTTCATGGCAACTGACTACGCTTCTTCTCCCGTAACCCCTAAGGGTCAGGTTATCTTCGCTGTCGGCGCAGGTCTTCTGACATACCTGATTCGTACCTTCGGCGGTTACCCTGAAGGCGTATCCTACTCTATTCTGATTATGAACTGCTGTGTACCTCTGATTGAAAGATTCACAGAACCTACAATCTTCGGTGCACTGCCTAAAACAAAGGAGGCGAAATAAGCATGGACTCTAAAGCAGTAGTAAAACCCGCAATCGTTCTGTTGCTTATCTCCGCTATTGCAGCCGGTATTCTGGGTGTTGTATCCGAAGTTACAGCTGCTCCTATCGCTGCACAGAATGAAAAATCTCTGAACGAAGGTATGCAGGCAGTTATGCCCGATGCATCCTCCTTTGAACTGCTGGATGCTGACCTGACAGGCACAATCACAGCAGTATACAAAGGCGACAACGGCGGTTTCGTTGTTACAACAGAACCCGGCGGTTTCGGCGGCGCAGTAAAAACAATGGTTGGTATTGATGCTGACGGCACAATCACAGGTCTGCGTGTAACAGGTCACTCTGAAACAGCAGGTCTGGGTGCAAAAGCAACAGATCCTTCCTTCTATGAACAGTTCGCAGGCAAATCCGGTTCTGTTTCCGTAACAAAGGATGGCGGCGAAATCGTTCCCATCACAAGTGCAACAATTACTTCCAGAGCAGTTTGCTCCGGCGCACAGGAGGCTCTGGATTGGGTCGCAGCGAATGGAGGTGCTTATTGATGGCTAACCCTATTAAAATTATCAAAAACGGCATTATCAATGAAAACCCCACATTCGTTCAGGTTATTGGTATGTGTCCTACACTGGCGGTAACATCTTCCGCTATCAATGGTATCGGCATGGGTCTTTCCACAACAGCAGTATTGATTTTTGCAAATATTTTCATTTCCCTGCTGAGAAAGATTATCCCCGATACAGTACGTATCCCTTGCTTCATCGTTGTTATTGCTACATTCGTAACAATCATCGAGTTCCTGCTGAAGGCTTACCTGCCTGCACTGAACGCATCCCTGGGTCTGTACATTCCACTGATCGTAGTTAACTGTCTGATTCTGGCGCGTGCCGAAGCATTCGCTTCCAAAAACGGTCCCGTTGCTTCCGCATTCGATGGTATCGGTATGGGTCTTGGTTTCACAATCGCTCTTGGCTGTCTGGGTCTGGTGCGTGAATTCATCGGCAGCGGCACATTGTTCGATGTAACAATTCTGCCCGAAGCATTCCCTAGAACACTGCTGTTCGTAATGGCTCCCGGTGGTTTCTTCACACTGGCTATTCTGATGGCTCTTCTGAACCATTTCAGAAACAAAAAAGCATAAGAAGGAGGGGAAAATAAATGAATCTGATTTTGTTAGTATTAGCTGGCATTTTCGTAAACAACTACGTAATGTCCCAGTTCTTAGGTATCTGCCCCTTCCTCGGTGTTTCCAAGAAGGTAGATACAGCAGCCGGCATGGGTATGGCCGTAATCTTCGTTATGGCTCTGGCTGCGGCAGCGGCATGGCTGGTTTATAACCTGATTCTGGTGCCTCTGCACATTACATTCCTGTACAACATTGCGTTCATTCTGCTGATCGCATCTCTGGTACAGTTTGTAGAAATGTTCCTGAAAAAATCTGCACCTGCGCTGTATCAGGCTCTGGGCGTATTCCTGCCCCTGATCACAACAAACTGTGCAGTATTGGGTGTAGCCGTTACAAACATGCAGAAAGGCTACAACTTCATCGAATCCGTTCTGAACGCAGTTGGTGGTGCTGCCGGTTTCGCTCTGGCAATCATCCTGTTCGCCGGTATTCGTGAAAGAATCGCTGACAATGAAACACCGAAGGCCTTCGATGGTTTCCCTATGGCTCTGATCACAGCTGGTCTGATGTCTATCGCATTCCTTGGCTTCTCCGGTCTGATCAAACTGTAATAGAGGAGGGTAAAAGAATATGGATCCAATGAGTATTTTATTCCCCGTTCTGAGTGTCGGCGGTATGGGCGTTGTTTTCGGCGCTTGCCTGGGTGTTGCGAGTGAAGTTTTCAAAGTAGAAGAAGACCCTCGTATCGGTGAGGTTCTGGCATGCCTGCCCGGCGCAAACTGCGGTGGTTGTGGTTTCCCCGGCTGCGGCGGTTGTGCATCTGCAATCGTTGCCGGTACAGCTCCTGTAAATGCCTGCCCCGTTGGCGGCGCAGCAGTTGCTGAAAAAGTAGGCGCTATCATGGGTGTAGCAGCATCCTCTGCTGAACCCGTTGCCGCTTTCGTAAAGTGCGGTGGTACTTGTGATAAAGCAAAAGTGAAATACGATTATTTCGGTATCGACGATTGTAACATGGCTGTTCAGCTGGCTGGTCAGGGTGCAAAATCCTGCTCCTACGGCTGTCTGGGTCTGGGTAGCTGTAAAAAGGCTTGTGCTTTCGGCGCAATCGAAATCGTTGACGGCGTTGCAGTCATCGATAAAGATAAATGTGTAGCTTGCGGCAAATGCGTTTCCACTTGCCCTAAGCACATCATCGAACTGCTGCCCGCGAAGAAGAAAGTAAAAGTACAGTGCTCCTCCAAGGACATGGGCAAGAACGTTATCCCCAACTGCTCCGTTGGTTGTATCGCATGTAAAATCTGCGAAAAGAACTGTCCTTTCGACGCTATTCATGTAATTGATAACCTTGCAACAATCGATTACACAAAATGTAAAGCTTGCGGTATCTGCGCAAACAAATGCCCTAAGGGCGTTCTGACAGGCAAGAGACCCGCACAGCCTGCAGCTCCTGCTGCACCTAAGGCTCCCGCTGCCGCTGCTCCTGCAGCACCCAAGGCAGAGGCTCCTAAGGCTGCTCCCGCTGCTGAAGCTCCCAAGGCTGAAGCACCTAAAGCAGAAGCTCCTAAGGCTGAGGCTCCCAAAGCTGAATAATTCAGACTTTTCAAAGACTCTCTGAGAAATCAGGGAGTCTTTTTTTGCTGTCAAAAGAATCTTTTATGATTCTGTTCGCTTTACCCTCCCGAAAAAGTATGCTATACTGAATCAGTTATAAATGTATGAGAATTTTTCTGTGAAGGAGGATTTGCTATGAGAGGACGTTCCTCGCAAAATATCTGGATACTGGTGCTGCTCATGCTTGCAGGCGTGGTTCTGGGCGGCTTTATCGCAAAACTGGTCGGCGGCGTTTCCGCGCTCAGCTGGCTTGCCTATGGCAGCAGCTTCGGGCTTTCCTCTCCGCTTGTGCTGGATTTGGGCGTGCTGACTTTGCAGTTCGGGCTGACGATTCGCTTTACCATCGCAGGTATCATCGGCATCATTCTGGCGTTTTTGATTTACAGAAAGCTATAACGATTTTCAAGGGGGCAAACGGCATTTGCCCTTTCCTTTTTTCAAGGAAAAAACCACTCTTTTTTTATGAAAAATACGGCTCTTTTCTTGAAAAGAACACAAAAAAGCGGTATGATAAAATGTAAGACAAAATTTAAGAAATACCATAGCTGCCGGGAACACACGGCGGCGTTTCCAATAATGAAAGGGGTAAAAAGAATATGATGTTCAATGCCAAAGATATGGGAATTGACCTGGGTACTGCCAATACCCTTGTCTATATGAGAGAGAAAGGAATCATCGTGAATGAGCCTTCCGTTGTTGCCATCAACACAGACACCAGAGAGGTTCTGGCGGTCGGCAATGAAGCGAAGGATATGATTGGGCGTACCCCCGGCAATATCGTTGCCATCCGCCCCATGAAGGACGGCGTTATCGCAGATTTCGACGTAACACAGGCAATGCTGCGTTATTTCATCAATAAGGCGTATGTGCGCTCTCTGTTCGGGCCGAAGCCCCGTATCGTCATCTGTGTGCCTTCCGGCGTAACGGAAGTAGAAAAGCGCGCCGTTCTGGAAGCTGCCATTGCCGCAGGCTCCAGAGAAAAGGACACCTATCTGATTGAAGAGCCCATGGCGGCAGCGATTGGTGCAGGTCTGCCCGTTGCTGAGCCTACCGGCAGCATGGTTGTTGATATCGGCGGCGGCACAAGCGAGGTTGCTATCATTTCCCTTGGCGGCATTGTTACAAGCACCTCTCTGCGCGTGGCAGGTGACGCACTGGACAGCGCGATTGTGAACTATATCCGTAAGGAATTTTCTCTGGCAATCGGCGACCGTACCGCAGAGGAAATCAAAATTACCATCGGTTCTGCATACCCTCTGGACAGAGAGGAAAAAATGGAAATTCGCGGACGCGATTTAGTCAGCGGTCTGCCTATGACCATCGAAATCAACTCCATCCATATTCGCGAAGCACTGGCAGAACCCGTTGGTTCCATCATCAACAGCATCAAGCAGACACTGGAAGCAACACCCCCCGAACTGGCTGCGGATATCATGGAATACGGCATTACGCTGACAGGCGGCGGCGCACATCTGCGCGGACTGGATAAGCTGATTACCGCAGAAACAGGCATGCCCGTCAATATTGCAAACGAACCCCTGAACTGCGTTGCTCTGGGCACAGGGATGGTTCTGGAACAGGTAGATAAGCTGAAATCTGTTCTGATTTCTCCCAGAAAAGCATTGTTCTGATTTTAAATACACCGAAAGGAGCATTTCACGTTGCAGGAGTTTTTCTTAAAACATAAAAAACGCATCATCGGTGCGGGCATCGCCATTCTGGTTCTGGTTACCGTGATTGCCAGCGGCATAAAGCTGAATGCCACTCTGCTGGAAAGCGCCATCGGTGTTGTTGTCACCCCCTTTCAGGATCTGACAACCGGCATCAGCAGCTGGGTCGATGATACAGTGACCTCTGCCCGCAATAAAACAAAATTGAAGGACGAAAACGAAGAACTGAAACAGCAGATTGCAGAGCTGACGAATCAAAACAGAAAGCTTTCCATGTATGAAACGGAAAACGAACGCCTGACCGCTCTGCTGAAAATTGCGCAGAAATACCCTGCCTATGACAGCGTTGGTGCGCGCGTGATTGCGAAGGACCCCGGCATCTGGTATGACGGCTTTACCATCAATAAAGGCACAACGAGCAGCATCAGCGCAAACATGGTTCTGATTGCGCCTGAGGGCTTAGTCGGCAAGGTGCTGGAAAGCGGCGCAACCTTCTCCAAGGCGCAGTCCATTCTGGACAGCCGTTCCTCCGTACCTGCGATGAGCGTGCGTACGGGTGATTTAGGCGTGGTCAAGGGGAATTACAGCCTTGCGAACCGCGGTCTTTGCAAAATGGAATATATCGACGGGGACGCGGAAATTATGGTAGGCGATGAAATCGTAACCTCTCAGCTTTCCGATATTTACCCCGAAGGGCTTGCCATCGGCAAGGTGCTGGAAATTGAAACGGACACCAACGGACTGACGAAATACGCTGTGATTGAGCCTTATGTAGACCTGAAGCATCTGGATACGGTTCTGGTTCTGGACAAGGGAACAAAGCAGAGCAGCAAAAAAACAACACAGACAACCACACAGGCAAATCCTGACGCGACAGAGCCGGACGCAACGGAGCCGACCGACCCCGACGCAACAGAGCCTGACACAACGGGGGTGACGGAATGAGAATCATCATCACCGTTTTGATTGTGGTGCTGAATTTTATCTTACAGACCACGTTATTCCCCCACTTTGCCATTCAGGGCGTATTCCCGAATACCGCTCTGATTATTGTGACCTCCTATTCCCTGCTTCGGGGCAGCAAGGAGGGCGCATTGGTGGGCGCAGGCGCAGGCTTTCTGATGGATGTGTTTTTCCACACCTACATCGGCTTTTATACCGCGCTGTATCTTTTGATTGGGCTGATTTTCGGGCGAAGCCAACGCAGCTTTTTCCGCGAAAATTATATTCTGCCGATTATTTTCTGTGCCATTGCCACAATTTTTTATCAGGCAGTGCTGTATGTTTCCAGCTTTGTGTTCCAAGGGGAAGGAAATATTCTCTATTTCCTCTTCCGCGTACTGCTGCCAGAACTGGTCTATATGACGATTGTAACCGTTCCGCTGTATCGTGTGCTGTTTGGCATCAATGAATGGCTGGAACTGAAAGAAAAGTATAAATACCGCCTTTTTTAAAGGCTGAAATCTGTTTC
>JBNMGO010000329.1:0-2179 GCA_050872285.1 Anaerotignum sp. | reverse complement strand
GGTTGGAACGGACAGCGGCGGCGTGGCAGAGGTGATTCGCCATGGCGAGAACGGGTTCCTGATTCCCATCGGGGACAGCGACGCATTGGCGGAACGACTGGAAGAGCTGCTTGCGGATGACGCAAAGCGAAACGCCTTTGGCGCACAGGCAAAGAAGGATGCCGAGGCGACCTTTTTAGCGGAGCAGATGACAAGAAAAATCGAAAAACTCTATCTGGAGGCAAGAAAATGAAAAGGAACAAATTATTCGGTATTTTCAATATCGTGGATATCCTGCTGATTCTGATTGTGATTATCGCCTGCATTGTCGGTGGAAAGATGCTTTTGGGCGGCAGAAACGCGGCGGATTCAGCGGCAGATACAAAGACCTATTCTTACGTTGTAATGGGGGAAGAAGTTGTTGCGGAAACGGCGAATTTCCCTGTTGTGGGCGGCAATGCCTACGAAAGCTCCACCTCAACCTATCTGGGCGTGGTGAAGGATGTAAAGACAGAGCCCTTTACAGAAACGATGTTCAACCGTACCACGGGAAAATATGAAAAGGTGCCTGTGGATGGCTACAGCAATATTTATGTGACGATTGAAGGAAACGGGACGGAAACGGAAAAGGACATTACCGTGGAAGGAACGACTGTAAAGGTCGGGATGGAACTGAATGTTAAGGGTAAAGGCTATGCCTTCAAGGGCATTGTTGTAGAAGTAAGGGATGGTGAGTGATATGGCAAAGAGAAAACCGAACATTGTGGATATCCTCATTATCGTGGTGATTGTTGCACTTTGTGCAGTGGCGGTGTTCAAATTCGGTGTGGTGAACAAAACGGAATCCGCAGGGGTGGACGCTTCCGAGGAGCAGAGAACCTATACGGCACTGATTGACGAGGTGCGGATGGCAACGGTTAATGCACTGCATGAAGGGGATAAGATTTTTGATGAGAAAACAGGCATTTGCTTAGGGACGATTACAGCAGTGAAGCATGAGCCTTTTCTGAAAAATGTACTGCTGAACGACGGCACGATTCAGCCTGTGGAATTTCCCGATTATTACAGCGTGACGCTGACGATTGACGGCCCTGTGGTGGAGAAGGACGAGGGCTATTTCGTAGACGGCGTTGTGGAAATGAAGGCAAATTCCGAAATGAATGTAGCGACAAAATATGCGAAACCCGTAATGAAAATCACAAGCATCAGCGAATGAGTGGGGGTTAAGACATGAAAAAGTATAAAATTCTGATGGCTCTGATGGGTCTGGAAATCGGCGGGGCGGAAACCCATGTGGTGGAGCTTTCCAAGGAACTGAAAAAGCAGGGCTATGATATTATTGTTGCCTCCAACGGCGGCGTTTACGAAAAGGAACTGGCAGAGGCGGGGATTCGCCATTACCATGTGCCGCTGAACCAGAGAAATGTGCTGAAGATGGCGCGTTCTTATTTTCTTCTGAAAAAAATTATCAAAAAGGAAAAGGTGGATATCGTTCATTCGCATGCGAGAATCCCAAGCTTTGTCTGCGGTCTTTTGAAGGAAAGAATGAAGGACAGCTTTACCTTTGTGACCTCTGCTCACTGGGTATTTTATACGGGGATGGGGCTGAAATACATCTCCAACTGGGGGCAGAAGGTGGTTGCGGTCAGCGACGATATTCGGGAGTACCTGATGGAAAACTATAAGGTGCGGTATGAGGATATCTTTGTGACCATCAACGGGATTGATACCGAAAAATTCTCTCCCAAAACGGACGGCTCTAAGGTGCGTGCGGAATTTGGCTTGAAAGCGGAAGAACCGACATTGGTTTATGTGAGCCGCATGGACGAAAGCCGCGCATTGGTGGCAAGACAGCTGATTGCGATTGCACCGAAGTTGGCACAGGCAATTCCGGGTCTGCGGATGCTGATTGTCGGCGGCGGGGACGTATTTGATGAATTACTGGAGGAATCCAAGAAGGCAAACGCGCAGATTGGCAGAGAGTGCATCACCATGACAGGCGGCAGAACCGATATCAATGAACTGGTCGCAGTCGGGGATGTCTTTGTTGGCGTAAGCCGCGCGGCTCTGGAAGCTATGGCGGCAGAAAAGCCTGTGATTGTGGCAGGGAATGAAGGCTACATCGGGCTGTTTGGTGAGGATAAGCTGGAACTGGCACAGGAAAACAACTCCTGCTGCCGCGGATGCGAGCTTTCCAATG
>JBNMGO010000351.1:0-1998 GCA_050872285.1 Anaerotignum sp. | reverse complement strand
GGTGAGGGCCTGCGCACAGGTCTGTGAAGTCGCCCTGTTTGTAGAAAGAGATAACCGCATCCTCGGGCAGATCTTGAATCAGCTCTACCTTGTAGGGTTCTTCTCTTTCTTCCATGTATTTGGTTGCTTCTGCTCTGGGCAGTTCAAATCTTTCGATGGGAATATCTTCCTTCGCAATCTTCTTCATTTCCACTTCCAGTGCTTCCAGTTCTTCCTGTGTGAAAGCTTTTTCTCTGTCGAAATCATAATAGAAGCCGTCTGCAATGGCAGGGCCGATTGCAATTTTTGCTTCGGGGTACAGGCGTTTTACTGCCTGTGCCAGAATATGAGATGCTGTGTGGCGGAATGCCATTTTCCCTGCTTCATCCTCAAATGTGCAGATGGAAACCTCTGCATCCTTGTCCACAACAAAACGTAAATCCTTTACTTCGCCGTCAACGATGCCTGCGCAGGCATTTCTTGCCAGACCTTCGCTGATGGATTTTGCAATTTCCAGAACGGAAACCGCATTGTCAAACTCTTTTACTACGCCGTCTTTCAGTGTAATCTTCATTGCTATCTCTCCTTTTTAGAACATTTTTCCTTGAAAGAGAATTTTGGGCAAAAGAAAAAGCCCATCATCCACTTTCCTCTACGAAAAGGGACGAGAGCATCTACCCCCGCGGTTCCACCCTAATTGTTTTAAAACCACTCATTTTCTGACGATAACGGAGTCACCGGGCTGTATTAAAGCCGCTCAGAGGTGGTTTTCGTTCTCTTTCCAAAGCAGGATGCTCCCAGCGAAACGCATCCCTCTCTGTGGCATTCGGAAAGGACTACTGTCCTCATCAACGCATTTACTATGTTTTATGTCTTACACAAGAAACATTATATCATGCAGAATGATTCTGTCAACAGTTTTTTGCAAATTTATTTACAAATGTCCGTTTTCTGTGTACATCAGAACCATTTCTTGCGCTTGAAAAAGATGATAATGCCGGCAATACAGGCGAGCGAAAGCAGGCACACAAAAAGATAGCCGTATTTCCAGCCGTATTCGGGCATCTTAAAATTCATCCCATACCACCCTACGATCAGCGTCAGCGGCAGGAAAATCGTTGTCACAACCGTAAAAATCTTCATCGTTGTGTTCAGGCTGATGTCAACCTCCGCCTCATAGCTTTCCCGTACCTGCGTCACATATTCCCGCAGGTTCAGCACGTTCTGGAACCGCCGCTCCGTCCTTCTGTAAAGCATTTTAAAAGAGCGCAGGGTTTTCCCGTCAAAAATCCCGTTTTCGTTCTCCACCAGAATATCCAGTACATTCAGAAACTGCTCGTAATATTTTTTCAGCACCATCAGTCTCTTGCGTAAGCTGATGATTTCCGAAACGCAGTCCCGCTTTCCCGTTGCAATCAACGCCTGCTCCAGATCCATAATTTCTTTTTCAATGCTGTCAAAAACAATATCATCCTTCTTTGTCTGCAATTCAAAAAACGAATAAATCACGCGGTTGCGCGTCACCCGCTCGCCCAGTCCTTCCAGACATTCCTCCAGCAGTGCCGTCACAATCTCCATTTTAGAGGTAAAGAAAAACGCCTTTCCCTTCTCCAGATATAGAATGACACTGCCGCGGCTCAGCAGGATATTTTCAAAATCAAGCATTTCCAGACTCACACAGTCGAAATTTTCAAAGGAATCGTATCTGGCGTAGCTGAACCGTCTTGCCTCCTCCAGAATTTCCGCGGAAATCCCCCATTTTTTGCCGCAGGCAAGCATTTTTTCATAAGGGAAAATGCCAAGCAGACCTTCCTCCTGCCCTGTCGGCGCCGCAATCTTCTGCCATCCGCCGCTTTTAATGCTGTAGTACATCTGCCTGACCTCCCTTCTGCCGTTTTTTTCGCTTATTGAAACCGTACCGCTGTGCCGTAAACCATAACCTCTGCCGCGCCTGCCATGATTGCGCTCGTGGAATACCGCACATTCACAACCGCATCCGCGCCCATCTTTTCCGCCATT
>JBNMGO010000175.1:0-3846 GCA_050872285.1 Anaerotignum sp. | reverse complement strand
TGGCGGAATACGGCATTCAGGTTGAAGTGAAAAATGTAGACTGGAAGCAGGTGCAGGCAAAGAAAAATGCCATTACCGCACAGCTGGTAGGCGGTGTTACCGGTCTGATGAAGGCAAATAAGATTCAGGTTGTGGAGGGAACAGCATCCTTCGCATCCAAGGATACTCTGGCTGTTCTGAAAAAGGACGGTACAAAGGAAAACATGACATTTGATAAAATCATCATCGCAGCAGGCTCCGTCCCCGCGGTGCCTCCCATTCCCGGGGTAAAGGAAAATGCAAACTGCGTAGATTCGACAGGCGCTTTGTCTTTTGAAGAAATTCCCAAAAGCCTTCTGGTCATTGGCGGCGGTGTAATCGGTATCGAACTGGCAACTGCGTACTCCAAATTCGGTACAGAGGTAACGGTGGTAGAAGCCGCACCTAAGCTGCTGCCCATGATGGACGGCGAATTGACCGCACAGCTGCGGAAGCTGATGGAGACAAAAGGCGTAAAGATTATGACAGATGCAAAGGTGCAGTCTGTAGAAGCGGCAAAGGTCGGCGCGAAGGTCAATGTAGAGATTGGCGGCAAGGTGCAGTCCTTTGAAGCAGAGAAGGTACTGGTTGCTGTTGGCAGAAGAACAGACACAGAAGCACTGAAGCTAGATGCGGCAGGCATTGCAAATGACAGAGGACGCATCACGGTAAACGATAAGATGGAAACAAATGTACCGAATGTATATGCCATCGGCGACTGCCTGGGCAAGGTGATGCTGGCACATGTGGCATCCGCACAAGGCGAAGTGGCAGCGGAAAATGCACTGGGAGAAAATGCGGTATACAACGGTGCAACAAATCCTTCCTGCGTATACACGGATCCTGAATTTGCAGGCGTTGGGCTGACAGAAGAAAAAGCCAAGGAACTGGGGATTGCATATCAGGTTGGCAAATTCCCTCTGATGGCAAACGGCAAATCCCTGATTATGAACGGCGGCGTAGGCAGCATTAAATTCATCATCGGGACAGAATATAAGGAGGTTCTGGGCGTGCATATTCTTGGCCCCAGAGCAACAGACCTGATTGGCGAATGTGCACTGGCTATCGGCATGGAAGCAACGGTGGAAGATATCATTGCGGCAATTCATGCACATCCTACCGTAACCGAAGCGGTCAGAGAAGCGGCTCTGGCGGCGGAAAAAAGAGCAATTCACATGCCCAACAAATAATAAAAAATAAGAATACAAAAGATAAAAGTTTGCTGAACATAAGTGTTCATTTTTGAGATAGACTGCGGCTCCTCCGGTCGCAGTCGCTCCCTCCCCTCCCTCCCCTCCCAAAGGGGAGCAAGACTTGGAAAGACAAAATCTCCTTCATAACTCTTTTTTGCGGCTGTGCTTGAGCCCACAGCCGCACCCTTTAAGGTTGTTACTTTAGACATATAACTATAATAAAAGAAGATACCTCGGTTGATTTCATATCGGTCGGGGTATTTTCTTTTGCAGAATTTGGGGATACCAAAATAAAAAAGCCGCCTGTAAAGGCGGCAAATGTATGTCTTTATTCACTTTGCAGCAGAAGATTGAGGAAATCATTCTTCTCCAGTCCATGGAAATACTGTGCAATTTCAAAATCGGCAAGACGGCTTTCCAGCGCATGCTGTTCCAGCTTTGTGCCAATCAGTGCCTTGGCAAGCTCGGCAGAATCCTTTACGCCGAAGAAATCACCGAAGAACTGCAGAGCGGTGATGCTGCCGTCCTCGGTATTCATGTGTACCTCGATTTTCCCGCAGCCCTCAAAACGGCGGCTCTTTTCTACACTGTAGGAAGGGGAGAAGCCGTAATTCCATTCCCATTTATCGTAGCGTTCCTTTTTGATTTTTTCGATTTCAGCCAGTTCCTCCGCGGAGAATACATAGGGCTGAATATCCTCTGTTTTCAGGATGTATTTCAAAAGCAGTGTTTTGAACTGCGCGAGCGTAAAGCCCTCGGGCAGATAAGGCGCAATGTTTGTCACCCTTGCTTTTACGGATTTTGCCGCTTTGGACTGAAATTTATCTACGGAAACATTCAGTACATCTGCAACAACGGAAAGGTCTGACTGAAACATCAGTGTGCCGTGGTGCATGATGCGGCCCTGCTTCAGATATTGGGAATTGCCGGAGAATTTTTTTCCTTCAATGGTAATATCATTTCTGCCGTTGACCTCAGCAGGCACATGGAGAGAACGCAGCAGCTCGGCAATCGGCTGACAGAACAGACGAATATCCAGATCGGTTGCATCCTTTGCATTGAGGATAAAAGTAAAATTCAGGTTGCCCATATCATGATATACGGCACCGCCGCCGGAAAGCCGACGGACAACGGAGATATGCTTTGCACCGGCAACCTTTTGATTGACTTCCGCAAAGGCATTCTGATTTTTACCGATGACAACGGTGTTATCGTTCTGCCAGAGCATGAAGTATTCCTGACTTCTGTCCATGTGGTCAAAAACATATTGTTCCAGAGCCAGATTAAAAGCAGGATTTGTGCTGGGGGATTCGATATAGACCATAATAGTACCTCCTTTGTAATTTGTATTCAAAAATAATATTATGAATTCATTTTAACATATAAAAAGACAAAAGGGAATAGCGTTTTGCAGATTTTTTATGATAAATAAAATAAACCTGTACCGAGAGGGGTGAACCTAATGGTACAGGTTTATCTATATTTGCTCTGCTGCGATGCTATAAGGGCAAAGTGAAGATTATATCACATAATCATACCCATCCGGCTCACTGTGCGTCAGATCCGCGAGGGTGATATTTTCAAAGTATTCCGTGATGAGCTTATTCAGACCGCGCCACATGGGAAGTGTGCGACATTCGGCGGAACGAGGGCAGGCATCCGCGCCGGGATCAAGGCAGGAAACAGGTGCGATGGAATCTTCTGTGATACGCAGGATGCTTTCCACCGTATACTGCTCGGGGGCTTTTGTCAGCTTGTAGCCGCCGCCTTTTCCTCTCACACCGGACAGCAGCTTTGCTTTTACCAACAGCTTGATAATGTTTTCCAGATATTTTTCGGATATCCCCTGCCGCTGTGCGATAACTTTCAGAGGGATAAAACCGTCTGCCTGATGCTCCGCCAGATCAATCATGACCCGAAGCGCGTATCGTCCTTTGGTTGAAATCAGCATTTTTAGTCCCTCCTTTGCAATCAATTTTCGTATTCCTTTTAATCAATCCTATTATACAGCAGGGAAGTAGGTAAATCAATGAAAAAATTTTGGAATAGCTATTGACAAACGGAGAAAACGGTCTTATAATCCATATAAACCCACAGGAAAGGTTGGTAATAAAAATGAAAGTAAATTGGAGCATGCGATGTTGCCGCTGTTAAGCAGGCATACAGACAGCAGAAGAACAGATAAAAACAATAAATTACGAAAAGAACAATGACGGAAAAACAGGAATGACTTAGGAGGAAACGATTATGAGCAAAATTTATACATCCGCAGATCAGCTGATTGGCAAAACACCTTTACTGGAACTGGTTCACATTGAGCAGGCAGAAGGACTGGAGGCGAAGGTTCTGGGGAAACTGGAATATTTCAATCCTGCCGGCAGTGTAAAGGACCGTATTGCACAGGCGATGATTAACGATGCAGAGCAGAAGGGTCTGTTGAAAGAGGGTTCTGTCATCATTGAGCCGACTTCCGGCAATACCGGCATTGGTCTGGCATCCGTGGCTGCGGCGCGCGGCTACCGCATTATTATTGTTATGCCTGATACCATGAGCGTGGAGCGCAGACAGCTGATGAAGGCTTACGGCGCAGAGCTGGTGCTGACTGAAGGCGCAAAGGGCATGAAGGGTGCGATTG
>JBNMGO010000013.1:0-10642 GCA_050872285.1 Anaerotignum sp. | reverse complement strand
TTTTTCAGTATTCTTTCTCCTTTCCACGGCAGAGAATATTTTGAGATGTGCAGAAAATACAACACCGTATTCCAGACCTACGGTGTATTGGAGGAAGGCTTTCTGACCTCTCCTGCATTCATGGATAAGGAATTTGCGAAAACGGATATTCGTTCCAGACTGCCTTGGGTGTCACCCGAAAAGAAGGAGGGGCTGCGCCGCGCATTTGAGCTCTGGACACCGATGTGTGAGGAATATCATTGCAGCTATGCGGCATTGGTGGAGGCTTGGGCGCTGTCTCAGTATGACAGAATGAGCCTTCTGGTTGGGATGCGTAGAGCGTCCAGTGTGGAGGATACCGCGAAATGTCTGGATATCAAGCTGAAAGCAGAGGATATCAAACGGATGGAAGAAGCCGTAAAGGCAATCCAGGTTGCGGTTCTGGATAAATAAATAAAAAAAGAAAAGCGATCTCTTGGGAAAACCAAGGGGTCGCTTTTTTGTTTGTCAGCTGTTGCAGCCGTTTTTCTGCATGAAGAAATAATGCTGCTGATTCAGATAATCTCTGGCGTAGTCTAAGGCTTCGCCGAATCTTTGGAAATGCACGATTTCCCGTTCCCGTAAGAAGCGTAGCGGCGCAAGAACGTCGGGGTCATCCGTCAGGTCGATGAGATATTCATAGGTGCTGCGCGCTTTTTGCTCTGCTGCGATGGCGTAAGAACAAAGTTTTGGGAAAATCAGCGTTTGGTTGATTGAGAATACCATTCCAGTGTTTCATAAACAATACTCATGTGTTTTTCGATAATCTCCCGTAAAGCAGTTTCGTCCTTTGCTTTCAGCGCATTGAGGATTTCCTTGTGCTGATGGAAGGAGGTTTTGAGCCGATCCAGAGGAAGGTTCGTTGCGCTGTACATATAAAACATGGTGCCGATGCTCCAGTTGGATTCATAGAGCTTCATAATCTGTGGGTTGCCACAGAGGGAAATGTAAAGAGTATGGAATTTTGTTTCCAAATCTGCCGCAACGGGATAGCCTGCTTCCAGTGCAGTTTCAAATTCCTGTACAACGGTTTCCATTTCCTTAATGATGCTGGGGTGGTAATCAATATTGCGGATACAGAGCTTTACGCAGAAAAGCTCCATCATCTGGCGTGCTTCAATGATATTTCTGATCTGTGTATCGGAAAGCTGTGCAACGGTTGTGCCTTTTCTGGGGGTTGCCTCTACCAGACCGAGTGCAATCAGGCGATTGATTGCGGCAAGGACGGGGGAACGGCTGATGCCCAGAGAATCGGATATTTCCTGTGTGTTTAATTTTGTCCCGGGGGCGTATTCCCCGTTTTGAATTCGTTTTTTAATTTCCTCATAAGCGAAATCTTGTAAAGAATCTGAAGCTTTCATAGTATCTCTCCTAAATAAAAATAAATCATACCTCAACAGATGCGAGGGTATCCCCCTAAAGAACAATTTTTATCATTATACATCAAAAAACAGATTTTGTATACAAAAAAGGAAATTTCTTTCGAAACAGAAAAACTGTGAAATTTTGATAAATTTCGACAATTTCAAAAACCTGTTTTTTTGCAAAGCGTAAAAATGCGTTTTTGCAAAAATCAACAAAATTTAAGAAATTCCGAAAATTAACAAAAAATGAATTGACTTTTGGAAAAATGAATATTAGTATCAAATTACAAATTCAAAAAAGAAAAATTGAATACAAAAATAATAAAAACAAATACAAAACAAAAGCGAAAGGGGAAATACGTATGGATTTCACAGGAAAGAACATTATCGTGACAGGCGGTGCGAGCGGCATCGGCAAAGCAATCGTAACCGGCGTGGTAGAAGGCGGCGGTCATGCGATTATCGTTGATTTGAATCTGGAGGCGGCGGAAAAGCTCAGAGAGGAGCTTGGCAAGGACAAAACCTCTGCTTACAAGGTAAATCTCGCAAACAGTGCGGAAATCAGAGAGGTATTTGGCAGAATCGTTGCAGATTTTAAGCAGGTGCATGGCTTGATTAACAATGCAGGCATTGTAAGCACGGTGCCCTTTGACGAGGTGAGCCAGGCGGAATGGGATAAGGTGATTGCCATCAACCTGACAGGCGTTTATACTGCAATCAGTGCAGTTTATCCTTCTATGAAGGCAAACGGATATGGTAGAATTGTAAATGTAGCATCCGTAGCGGCAAAAAGAGGCGGCGGCCTTCTGGGAACAAGTGCTTATGCGGCATCGAAGGCAGGCGTCATTGGGCTGACAAAGGCAGTTGCCAGAGAGGGCGCACCCTATGGGGTTGCCTGCAACGGTGTTTGCCCCAGCTTGACAATGACACCGATGACTGCCAATATGGGAGAAGAAAAGACAAAGAAGATTATTGCAACCATTCCTTTGGGACGAGGGGCGCAGCCGAGAGAAATTGCGAATATGGTGCTGTTCTACGCATCTGATCTGGCAAGCTTTGCTACAGGCGAAATCAGTGATGTGGACGGCGGCGTAACAATGGACGGCTGATACCGGTAGGAAAAGTGTTGAGGAGGAATTTTCATGAAAAAGAAAATTTTGGCGATTGCAATGACAGCCATTGTTGCAGCCTTGGGCTTAACCGGCTGTAATAACGGTCTGGGTATCAACGAGGATGGTACATATACATGGAAAATGGCATTGAACTCCACAGAGGGGGATAATGCTTATGATACAGGCGCAGTCTTTGCGAAAAAGATAGAAGAACTGACGGACGGCAGAGTAGAGGTTGTTCTTTATGGCGGCGGCAGCCTTGGCACCACTTCCGAGGTTCTGGAAGGGATGAAATTCGGCGTTGCCAACGTGATGTGCGAATCGGTCGGCACACTGGCAACCTTTACCCCGATGGCAAATATTGACGCAACACCGTATCTGTTCCGTGATTATGACCACTTTATGGAAACATGGAACAGCGATGTCGGGACGGAAATCAAGGAAACCGTCGGCAAGGAGAGCGGCTTTAAGCTGCTGGGCGGCACCTACAGAGGCCCTCGTATTGTAACAGCGACAAAGGAAATGAAAAATATTGAGGATTTCAAGGGCTTTAAGCTGAGAGCACCAAACCTGGAGATGTATCTGGAAACCTGGAAATGGATGAAGGCAGCACCTACACCCATTGCAATGACAGAAACCTATACGGCATTGCAGCAGGGGACGGTAGACGGGCAGGAAAACCCTATGACGGACTCCCTGAACTATGCGTTTGATGAGGTCTGCAAATACTGGATTAAGACAAACCATGTTTACAGCAGCAACGTTATCATCATGGACAGAGAATATTTTGAGGCATTACCTGCGGATATTCAGCAGGCGGTGCAGGAGGCAGCCGAATATGCAGGCGTAACCGTCAGCGAAAAGCAGCTGCAGAAGGAAAAGGAAGCAGAGCAGGAGCTGATTGATGAGGGCTGCCATATCGTTGAGGTGGATACAGAACAGTTTATCGAATATTTCAAGGATTTTACAGATGAAAAATTCCCTTATCTGGCGGATTGGGCAGCAAAGATTCGTGCTGTCGGCGCAGAGGAGTAAGCACAAAGGAAAATCATGAAAATCGAGGTGAATCGAATGAAAGGGTACGGAAAATTTCTGGACGGCATTGAAAAGATAGAAAAATTGTTTCTGGCGGTAACGGTTGCAATCATGATTGTTGTCATTACCTATCAGGTTATTTTAAGATATGTTTTTTCTGCGTCAAATGCGTGGAGTGAGGAACTGGCGAGATATCTGTTCATTTATGATGTTATGATTGCGGCAGCGATTGCTACAAGAAGAAACAGTCATTTGCAGGTGGATGCGTTTATCGGCATCCTGAAGCCCAGAACAAGAGCAATCTACACAGTAATTGCAACCATTGCAGGGATTGTATTTCTGGCATTTCTGTTCTGCTATTCTGTTGTATTGTGTCAGGCGGCGGCAGTGAATATTTCTGCCGGTCTGAAGATTCCGATGTCTGCGCCGTATGCGTGTATGCCGATTGGCGCAGTATTGATGATTTTAACTTCTATAGAGGTTATTTTAAAGCAGTTTGCGGAAATAGCGAATTTAAGCGGAAGGGAGGCGTAACACATGAGTGCCGGTTTGATTGTAATTATTTTGTTATTGGTATTATCCATTCTGGGTATCCCGATTTATCTTGCTTTGGGGATTGGCACACTGGTTGCCCTGAATATGGCGGATATGCCGTTTATCGTGCTTCCGCAGAAGCTTTTTGCAGGCATGAACTCCAGCTCTCTGCTGGCAATTCCGTTCTTTATGCTGGCAGGGAATATTATGTCCCACAGTATTACAGGGAAGCTGATTGATGTTTCTAATGCCTTAATCGGTTGGATTAAAGGCTCTCTGGCGGTGGTTACCGTGCTGGCATCTGCACTGTTTGGTGCGATTTCCGGCTCCGGCGTTGCGACTGCATCCGCAGTTGGCGGCACAACCATTCCTGCTATGAAGGAGGAGGGCTATCCTGACCATTTCGCGGCAGCCGTTTCCGGTATTGCGGCAATTCTGGGGCCTATCATTCCGCCCTCCATCACGCTGATTGTATATGCGAGCATTACGGATCTGTCCGTATCCAAGCTGTTTGTCGGCTCTGTGATTCCGGGGGTTCTGATGGTTGCAGGGCTGATTATCTATGCACTGCTCTATGGTAAAAAGCATGATTTGCCCGCACATAAAAGAAAATCCGCAAAAGAGGTTCTGTCTATTTTCAAGGACAGCATCTGGGCACTGCTGATGCCTGTTATCATTCTGGGCGGCATTTTCGGCGGCATTTTTACGGCAACGGAATCCGCAGCGGTTGCAGTTGTGTATGCGCTTCTGGTCAGCCTGCTGATTTATAAGGATATCAAAATTAAGGATATTCCCCGTATTTTTGTGGATGGTGCAATTTCTACGGCAACCATTCTGATGCTGGTAGGGATTTCCAAATCTTCCGGTTATGTTATCACAACATCCGGTTTGCCTCATCAGGTTCTGGAGGTATTCAGCTCCTTTACAAACAGCGCGGTTGTCATTCTGCTGCTGCTGAATATTCTGTTCCTGATTATCGGTATGCTGATGGAGGCAAATGCGGCGATTATCATGATGACACCTATTCTGCTGCCTTTGCTGAATGCGTTTGGCATTGACCCGTTGCAGTTTGGTATCATGATGAGCTTCAACCTGTGTATCGGTCTGATTACACCACCTGTTGGCATCTGCCTGCTGATGACAAACCAGATTGCAGGGGCACGCTTTGTGCAGACGCTGAAATCGGTTTTGCCGATGCTGCTGATTGGCATTGTGGTGCTGATGCTGGTTACTTATATTCCGCAGGTGACAACCTTCCTGCCGAGCTTGATAAAATAAACGAGAGAAAACAAAAGTGCTGCATACCGTCTGTTTGGTATGCAGCTTTTTTAAAAGGAGGAGAAAAATGGAGAACGAGGTGAAAGTAATTTTTCTGGTAAATGCAGCGGTGCTTCTGGAATTTCGGGGAACAAAGCTATTGATTGACGGGATTTATGATGAAAACGGACATTGCTTCAGCAACCTTTCCGAAAAGCAATGGGAGAAAATGAAGGCAGGCGAGGGGGAATTTGCGGACATTGACTATCTGCTGTTTACCCATGAGCATGGAGACCATTTCTCCCCCAAGCGTGTGGCAGAATATCTGGAATATCAGCAGCCAAAGGCAATTTTCATGCCGAGGGATGGCTCTGCCGCGCTGAAGTCCTTGCAGGAGAAGGCGGAAGGAAGGGGGATTCCATGTGTGCTGCTGCATCGGGAATTATGCAGGAAAACCGTTTTCCGCCCGGAACAGGAGATCCATATCCGTGCCTTCCAGACCAGGCATCTGGATAAGATTTACTGGAATGTGCCGCATTTCTGCTATTTATTGGAGTGCGGCGAAAAGAAGCTGCTTTTTACGGCGGATGTGGATTTTACGCAGGAGGATTTTTCTGCGGTGCGGGGAATGGAACTGGATGCAGTGTTTGTCAATCCGCTGATGAGCCACAGCAAGGAAGGCAAGGCGCTATTTGCGACAGGTGCGTTGCGGACAAAAACGAAGGTGGTTTATCATATTCCCTTTGCAGGAGAGGATGAAATGATGATACGGAAGGTTGCGGAGCGGGAAATGCGCGCAGGAAAACAGGAAAATGCGTTGTTCTTTATGGAGGAAGGACAGAGCTGCCTGATTTAACCCCCAAAAGGATTCTGAGGTTTTGTGATAAAAAATTCTGACAGAAACCTCTTTTTTTAGACATCATTTTGTATACAAAAATAGATTTATGAATTTTAAATAAAAAATAGAAATACATTCTGTAGATTCCGACAAAAAGGAAAAATTTGCTGTTATTGTATTGACACTTAAAAATTCTAATGCTAAAATTTGAATACAAAATAAATAAAAAGAATACAAAATAAAGAAGGGGAGATACAAATGATGCAATCCATCGAACATGCTGCAGGCAGCATTAAAAGAATCGTTGCATTCCGCTTGAAGCCCGGTATGGATGTGTTGAAGGGCATCGAGGAGATTTGCAAAGCAGAAAATATCAAAAACGGCGCAATCCTCAGCGGGATTGGCAGTCTGGACGGTGCAGCCTTTTGTAATCCTGTTCCTTTGAAGGATAAAAAAGCAGGATATGGCTACGGGGAGCCGACGGTTCTGTATGGCTCCATTGAGCTGACTGCGGCAGCCGGCATGATTTGCCATGACGATGACGGAAATATTCTGCTTCATGTACACATGAGCATGAGCGACCAGCACGGCACAGGCCATGGCGGTCACCTCATTGAAGGGACGAAGGTTCTGCTGACTACGGATATGGTCATTGCGGAGCTGGATGGACTGGTTATGGGCAGAAGATTTGACGAGGAACTCGGGGTGCCTTTGTTCGCACCCAAGCAAAATTAAAAAAGACATAAAAAGGATGAGAAAAAAGAAAGGTGTGAATCACATTGGCTTCTAAAGGTAAAAAGTATCCCAAGGAAATGCTTTTGGATATGTACAAAACAATGCTGAGTATCAGAGCATTTGAAACAAAAGCGGCAGAATGCTTCACAAAGGGTATGCTGGCAGGGAATATCCATCTGTGCATCGGGCAGGAGGCGGTACCCACAGGTGCCTGCTATGCACTGGAACCCGAGGATTATATGACATCTACCCACAGAGGGCATGGTCATTGTATCGCAAAGGGCGCGGCACTGGATAAAATGCTGGCGGAACTGTTCGGTAAGGAAACAGGCTATTGCCGAGGCAAGGGCGGTTCCATGCACATTGCGGATGTAGCAGGGCTGCACAGCCTTGGTGCAAACGGCATTGTAGGCGCAGGCATCCCCATTGCGACAGGCTCTGCACTGGTATCCAAGATTAAAGGCGATAAGCATGTTACGCTGTGCTTCTTCGGCGACAGTGCCTCCAACCAGGGGACATTCCACGAAGCGGTAAATATGGCGGCGGCATGGAAGCTGCCTGTGGTATTCCTGTGTGAAAACAACAGCTACGGCGTTTCCGTAAATATTCATTCCGTAACGAATACAGATACGATTGCAGTGCGTGCACAGGCATATAATATCCCCGGCAAAACGGTTGACGGCAACGACCCCGTTACCGTATATGAAGCGGTAAAAGAAGCGGTGGATTATGCAAGAGAAGGCAACGGCCCTTCTATCGTAGAGTGCATGACCTTCCGCCATCAGGGACATTACTGCGGCGACCCTGCAAATTATCGCCCTGCATCCTACATGGAAGAGGCACATAAGAAGGACGCAATTCCCAATATGAGAAAGAGACTGCTGGATGGCGTGGCAACAGAGGAAGAAGTGCTGGCTGTGGAAAAGGCAGTAGAGGATGAAATGGAGGCGGCTTATCAGTTCGCAAACGAATCCGCATATCCTGACCCTTCCGAAGCAACAACAGACGTATATTTCTCTGATAATGAAAGGAGCGTTGTAAGATGAGTAAAAAATTGAGCATCAGTAAAGCCATCGGCGAGGCTCTTCATGAAGAAATGGCAAGAGATGAAAATGTAATTATCATGGGCGAAGACATGGGTAAGATGGGGAATGTTTTCGGCATTACGGTTGGCTTCCAGGAAGAATTTGGGGAGCATCGTGTATTTGATACCCCGATTTCCGAATCCGGCTTCTGCGGCATGGCAGTGGGGGCTGCGATGAGAGGAATCCGCCCTGTGGTAGAGCTGATGTATGATGACTTTATCACTGTTGCGGCAGATCCTATCATCAATCAGGCTGCAAAGATGAGATATATGACAGGCGGACAGGCAACCGTACCCATGGTATTGAGACTGCCCATGGGCGCAGGCAGAAGAAACGCAGGGCAGCATTCGCAGTGCTTTGAAAATATTTTCTGCCATACACCCGGTTTGAAGGTTGTGGCACCCTCTACAGCAGAGGATGCAAAGGGCTTGCTGAAATCCTCTATCCGAGATGAAGATCCCGTTATCTTTATTGAGCATAAGCTGCTGTATGCAAAGAAGGAACAGATTCCCGAAGGGGAATACACCATCCCTCTGGGCGTTGCAGATGTAAAAAGAGAGGGTACGGATATTACGATTGTGACATGGAGCTGTGAGGTATATTTTGCACTGGAGGCTGCGGAAGAGCTGGCAAAGGAAGGCATCAGCGCGGAGGTTCTGGATCTGCGTACACTGGTTCCTCTGGATTGGGATGCGATTGTGAAATCCGTTTCTAAGACACACAATGTTATCGTTCTGTCCGAAGAAGTGAAACGCGGCAGCTATGCGGCAGAAATTTCCGCGCAGATTGCAGAGGAGCTGTTTGATGAACTGGATGCACCCGTAGAACGTGTCTGCGGTCTGAATATCGTTTCTCCCTTCAGCCCGACACTGGAGGATGAAAACTTCCCTCATCCCGCAGATATCGTAAAAGCAGTGAAAAAGGTTCTGAATAAATAAGGAGGGAAAACCATGGCTTTTGAAGTTAAGATGCCTCAGCTGGGACTGACAATGGAAGAAGGCACAGTCACAAGATGGGTGAAACAGGAAGGCGACGCGGTGAAAGCCGGCGATGTCATTCTGGAGATTACAACAGATAAACTGACGAGCGAAGTAGAAAGCGAGCATGACGGCGTATTGCTGAAAATTGTTGCACAGGAAGGCGAGGATATTCCCGTAAAGGGTCTGCTGGCATATATCGGCGAGGCAGGCGAACAGGTGGGGGATGCACCTGCGGCAAAGGCAGAAGCACCTGCCCCTGCGGTGGAAACCCCTGCGCCTGCAGCGACACCGACAGCTCCCGCAGCACCTGCGGCAGGCGGCAGAATCAGAATTTCCCCTCTGGCAAAGAAAACAGCGGCAAAGCTGGGGGTAGACTACACAACAGTGGCAGGCTCCGGTCCTCTGGGCAGAATCGTGCAGAAGGATATTCTGGCGGCGGCAGAAGCGGCGAAAACTGCGCCTGCACCTAAAGTGGAAGCAGTAGCGGAAAAGGCAGCACCGAAGAAAACCGCACTGGAACTGATGGATGGCGACGAGGTTGTAAAACTGGCAGGGATGAGAAAGGTTGTTTCCGAAAGAATGACGAAATCTGCACAGGAAATCCCTACAGTTACACAGAATGTCCGCATTGATGTGACAGATCTGATGGCGTTCCGCAAGAAGATTAACAATGATTTGGGCGTAAAATATTCCCTGAATGATTATGTGCTGAAAGCAACGGCAAAGGCACTGAAAAATAATAAGCATATTCTGGTAAGTCTGGACGGCGACCAGATTATCAAGCGTGCGCATGTCAATATCGGTATGGCGGTTGCACTGGATGACGGTCTGATTGTACCCGTCATCAAGGATGCGGATAAGATGAGTCTGGGTGAAATTTCCGAAGCGGCAAGAGACCTGGCAGAGCGTGCCAGAACAAATAAGCTGGCAATGGATGAATATAAGGGTTCTACCTTCTCCATCTCCAATCTGGGTATGTTCGGTGTAGAAACCTTTAACCCCATCATCAATCAGTCGGACGCAGGGATTCTGGGTGTCTGCGCGGTGCAGGATGAACTGGTAATGGATGCGGAAGGCAATATCACAAAGAGACAGTTTATGCGGATTTCCTTTACATACGACCATAGATTGATTGACGGTGCAACAGCGGCGAAATTTGAACTGGCTATCCGGGATCTGATGGAGCATCCCATGCAGATTCTGCTGTAACATCGGAAGAAAAAGGAACTGGAAATCAAGAAAAGGAACCTGAACAGACAGGAGGAATAGACTATGGCAGTAGAGGTTAAAATGCCTCAGCTCGGGCTGACAATGGAAGAAGGCACGGTTTCCAAATGGGTGAAGCAGGAAGGCGATGCCGTAAAGGTTGGCGATGTTCTGCTGGAAATTACAACAGATAAGCTGACCAGTGAGGTGACAGCAGAAGCAGAAGGCACACTGATTAAAATCGTAGCACAGGAAGGCGAGGATGTACCTGTAAAAGGGCTTCTGGCATATATCGGTGAAGCAGGCGAGCAGGTTGCCCCTGCACAGACAGCACCCGCACAGGCAGCACCCGTACAGGCAGCGGCTCCTGCGGCAGAGAAAAAGCCTGCCGGCGAAACAAAAGTAGCAGTTATCGGCGGCGGCCCCGGCGGTTATGTGGCAGCCATCAGAGCGGCACAGCTGGGCGGCAAGGTAACGC
>JBNMGO010000188.1:0-3644 GCA_050872285.1 Anaerotignum sp. | reverse complement strand
GGTCGTCTGATTTATCAGCTGCCCCTGCCGCTGTGCCGTATGTTCATCAAGGAAGTGCTGCATGGGCTGACCATGGATGATTTCGATGATGAAACACTGGCAACGGTAAACAAATTCTTTGAAAACAACCTGAACGTATCCGAAACGAGCCGTCAGCTGTATATCCACAGAAACACACTGGTATACAGACTGGATAAGCTGCAGAAGATGACGGGGCTGGATCTGCGGAACTTCGATGATGCGATTATCTTCAAGATTACGCTGATGGTAAGCAAATACATGATTTACATGGACAAAATGGCATATTAAGCCGAGCGAAAAATGAAAAATACGGAAAGAGGGGCGAGGATTTCTCACCCCTCTTTTTTGCCGAAAACGGAAAAATTAAGAGGATTTTAATAAAATCGGAAGGTTTACCAAGGCTCTGCCCCTTGTTCGCTTATTTTATTTATGGTATAATCAAGTACTGTGTAAAGACGAAATATGGGAACATCCGTCGTTTTTTAGAATAAAACTTTTTCAAGAAAGAGGGAGATACGTTATGATTCACATGAATAACGTAACAAAGGTATATCCCAACGGTTCTACGGGTGTGGAAAACATCAACCTGCACATCAACAAGGGTGAATTTGTATTCATCGTTGGTTCGAGTGGTTCGGGGAAATCCACACTGATGAAGCTGCTTTTGAAGGAGCTTGACCCGACCGAAGGGGAAATTATCATCAATAAAGTAAAAACAAATGAACTGAACAGAAAGCAGATTCCTTATCTGCGGCGTAATCTGGGGGTAGTATTTCAGGACTTCCGTCTGCTGCCCAATAAAACGGTATATGAAAATGTAGCGTTTGCGATGCGTGTCATTGAAGCACCCGGGCGCATTATCCGCAGAAACGTACCTGCTGTACTTTCTCTGGTCGGACTGGGGCAGAAGGGCAGAAGCTATCCCAACCAGCTTTCCGGCGGGGAGCAGCAGAGAACGGCACTGGCAAGAGCTATTGCGAATAACCCCCCGATCTTAATCTGCGACGAGCCGACAGGGAACCTTGACCCCGAGACGGCATACGGCATTATGAAGCTGCTGGATGATATCAACAAGCGCGGGACAACCATCGTTATGGCAACCCATGCGAGAGATATTGTAGATGCGATGCAGAAACGTGTGGTTACGCTGCATAAGGGTCACATTGTAAGAGATATTGAAAAAGGTGGTTATAGCGATGAAGCCTAGTACAATCAGATATTTTATAAGAGAGGGCCTCAGCGGACTGAAAATGAACATGCTGATGACCATGGCTTCCATTGTCGCCGTTGCAGCCTGCATCTCTATTTTATCCTTTTCCTACTGCGTAGGGAGCAACCTGCGGTATATGCTGGGGCAGATGGAGGATTCCATCGGCATTTCCGTTTTCCTTCAGGGGGATCTGAGCGGGGAACAGATTGAGAATATGAAGGATGAGATTTCGAAGATAGACCATGTACAGAGTGTGGAATACATATCCCCTTCGGATGCGTTGGTGGAATTAAAGAAGGACTGGGGCGCAGATGAGGACATCTTCGTTGGTCTGGATGGGGAGAACAACCCCCTGTCTCATTCCTTTTCGATTTCTCTGGACAACATTGAAAATCAGGATGCAGTGCTGACTGCATTGGAGAAAATTGACGGGATTGACAACATCCGCCACGGGCAGACAGAGACAGAAGTGCTGCTGAAGGCGAGCCGTGTGTTCAATGTCGGGAGCGTATTGGTTATGCTGCTGTTGGGCGTGATTTCCATCATGATTATCATTAACACGATTCGTATTTCCGTGATGAACCGACGGGTGGAAATCAACATCATGAAATACGTTGGGGCGACAGACTGGTTTATCCGCTGGCCCTTCATCGTAGAAGGCATTATCATTGGGATTATCGGTGCGCTGGTGCCGCTTGTGATTGGGTTCCCGATTTATGCGAAGGTGACGAGTGCGATTTTCGATTATCTGCCTGTGATTAAATTTATCCAGTTCCGCCTGACGGGGGATGTTTTTGGATTCCTGTTCCCCTTCGGCATCGTTTTCGGTGTGGCGTTGGGCGTCATCGGCAGTGTATCCTCGATTCGTAAGCATCTGCGTGTATAACCGCACAGATAACGATTTTGCAGGAAAACAAAATAGTGATAACACAAAAGGGGAAGTGTTTTACTTCCTCTTTTCTCATAGGATAATTCCCTTGGGGAAAACATAGGATAAAGAAAGGCTGAAAAACGAGGCGATACCATGAAAAGAAAAGATTTTTGGAAGGGCTTTGGCGTGGCACTGGCGTTGGTTCTGGTGTGCAATCTGGCATGGAAGCCCATCTGCCGCATGATTCCATGGCATGTTCTTCCTTTTGAAATCAGCATGAGCCGAGATGCCAAGGTGGATATGATACAGAGCTATCTGGATCAGTATTATGTAGAGGATTTTGACGAAGAGCAGGTGGAGGATATGCTCTGCGCCGGCATGCTGGCAGGTGTGGGGGATAAATATACATATTACCTGCCGAAGGAAAATTTACAGCAGTATCTGGAAAACACCAACGGCAATTTTGACGGCGTAGGCATTGAGGTTTACACCACGCAGAACGGCGAGGTTGTCATCAGCAGCGTGATGGCAGGACAGCCGGCGGAAACGGCAGGCTTGCAGGCAGGCGATGTCATCATCGGCGTGGATGGCGAGGATATGCAGGGCAAGCTGCTTTCGGATGTTGCGGCGAAGATTCGCGGCAAGGAAGGCACAGAGGTTACGATTCAGGTGCTGCGCAGAAGCACAGGAGAAACACTGGAATTTACCATGGAGCGTGCAACGGTTGAGGTGGAAAGCGTTTCTTCCCGTATGATGGAGGACAAAATCGGGTATATTTCCATCAGCGGCTTTAAGGAAAACACTTACAGCCAATTCAAGGAGGCACTGACGGCATTGCAGAAGGACGGCATGAAAGGGCTGATTCTGGATTTGCGCGATAACCCGGGCGGTCTGGTGCGTTCTGTATACGAAATCGGGGATGAACTGCTGCCGGAAGGCACAATGGTTTATACCTTAGACAAAAAGCAGAACAGAAATGATCTGAAATGCGATGATAAATATCTAGAGCTTCCGCTGGTGGCTCTGGTGAATGAAAACAGCGCCAGTGCATCGGAGATGTTTGCAGGCGCGGTGAAGGACACGGGACGCGGCACACTGGTCGGCAATCAGACCTTCGGGAAGGGTCTGGTACAGCGGCTGTTTACATTGCCGGACGGCTCGGGTCTGAATGTGACGGTGCAGAAATATTACACCCCGAATGGGACCTCCATTCATGGGGTGGGCATTGAACCGGATGAAAAGGTGGAGCTGCCCGAAGCATACCGGAGCACACCGCTGACAGAGATTCCCGCAGAGCAGGATACACAGCTGCAAAAGGGCCTGCAGGTGATGGAAGAACAGTTGAAATAAGGAATGATTTCTCAGATTCCTATTTATATAGAAGAAAAATGTTGGTTTTTCTATAAACGGGGCTTTTCAAGAGCGCAAGATTCCAGTATACTGAGAAGACACAGAAAAATTTTTGACGGAAAGAACAAAGGAGCGGCGGTATGTTTAATTTTATGAGTTTTGGCGAAAATATCGGCATTGACCTGGGTACTG